>JBAUTB010000204.1:0-1522 GCA_049582005.1 Gloeobacterales cyanobacterium
GAGCATCCGCCCCCTTTGACTCCTACCCGCAGCCAAAGGTCAGCCCCTTTGCGTTCACGCAGACGAAGCACTTCCTTGAGACCTGAATCCGTAAGTTGAATTCCCTTGGCTTCCCCAGTTTTTGAGATTGCTTCTGCTGTTTCAGCCATATCTTGTTTCAACTCCTAAACGATTTTGTTGCCTAGTACCCGACAGTGATTCTAATTTAATAGATAGCCTGCTGAGCCTTTTGATGATGGGTCTTCCACTGGGGAGACATCGCCCGCAGGCGGCTAACCACTATCTCCAGTTTATCCACGACTCGGTCGATTTCTTCTTTCGTTGTAAATCTACCAAGTCCGAACCTGATTGATGAGCGGGCTTGTTCATCACTCATGCCAAGGGCCTTAAGTACATGGGATGCTTCTAACGAAGCAGAAGTGCAGGCAGACCCAGAGGATAGAGCTACTGTATCGTGCATCCCCATTAATAAGGATTCCCCATCTACAAAAGCAAAGCTCAGATTGAGGTTGTTCGCCAAACGATTTTCCAGGCTGCCATTGAGAGAAGTCTCCGCTATGCGTTTCTGGACTTGTTCCCAAAGGTAATTTCGTAGCGCTTCGGTGCGCGCGTTTTCTGGAACCATGTTGGTGAAGCAAATTTCTGCTGCCTTTCCCATACCCACAATAGAAGGGACTGCCAGCGTCCCGGAGCGGAGACCGCGTTCGTGACCCCCTCCATGCATTTGGGGAACAAGTTGAACTCTCGGGTTTTTACGACGCACATACAGAACCCCAATTCCTTTGGGGCCATAGAACTTATGCCCTGAGAGAGATAAAAGATGAATATTCATCTTGTCCACCTGCAGAGGAACTTTGCCAAAAGCTTGGGCGGCATCGGAATGAAAAAGAACTTCATGCTCTGTGCACATTTTGCCTATTTCTGCGATGGGCTGAAGTACGCCAATCTCGTTATTGGCCGCCATGATCGACACCAAAACCGTATCCGGGCGGATGGCTGCCTCTAGCGCACCCAGCTCTATCAGGCCATCTTTTCTAACCGGCAGATAGGTTACTTCATAGCCTTTCTGTTCAAGATATCGACAGGTATCCAAAACGCACTTGTGTTCAGTAACGCTGGTAATTAGATGCTTTCCCTTATCCGCATACATCTCCGCTACACCCTTGAGGGCTAAGTTGTTGGATTCTGTTGCTCCCGATGTAAAGATTATTTCTTTGGCAGTCGCCCCGATTCCTTGAGCAATTTGCTCACGGGCGTTTTCAACAGCCTGTTCTGCTTCCCATCCATAAATGTGGTTGCGGGATGCTGCGTTGCCAAACATCTCCGTCAAATAAGGCAACATCGCTTCCAAAACGCTGGGGTCTAAGGGAGTAGTCGCATTGTTGTCTAAATAGATAGGTCTGCGGACATGGCTCATAATGCTTACTCATGATTGAACTTTCAGGCGTAACGGCTCTTTATCCTAGGAGTTGATGGTCTATAGACCAGTCTTAGGCCTCAGTTGTTTTCGGTATACCCGATC
>JBAUTB010000205.1:0-2892 GCA_049582005.1 Gloeobacterales cyanobacterium
AGATTATGAAAACATCGAACAACTTTACCTTCGCCAAGAAAGACAACTCAGTGGCCACTAGGGGAGAGAACAAGATGAAAGCGATTGTCCAATCGGAATACGGATCAGCAGATGTCCTGAAACTGGAAGAAATCGATAAACCCGTTATGCCAGACAATATTTCTAAAGGGAATATCTGTGAATAGAGTAGCTGTATTTGGTAATGCTGGAGGCGGTAAATCTACTCTCAGCAAACGTTTAGCCGAAATGACTGGTTTACCCCTCGTTGCTTTAGACCTTCTAAAGTACAAACCCGGCGGTGATGAAGTTCCTTATGAAGAGTATAAAGCTGCTCATGATCAGCTCCTCCTGCAAGACCAGTGGATAGTAGATGGATTTGGGTCATTAGATACCAGGGTAATCGCACCTAATTTTGTATAAATTGCACTTGACAAAAGTTGAAGGTTTAAGTTGAAAGAGTGGCCTGCCGTTGGGCGGGTGATTGGGGCACTGGAGCCCCGGGAGTTACAGCAACGCTTCTTCGCTTGGGTGAGCAGTATCACGGAGAAATTGAGCATCGAGCTGATTCATGTCGATGGCAAGACGGCCAAAGGCTCTTATGACCGGGAGGGAAAACTCAAAGCCCTGCATAGTGTGAGTGCCTGGAGTAGTGAGCATGGGTTGGTATTGGCTCAACAAAAGGTTGACAGCAAGTCGAATGAAATTACAGCGGTGCCCTTACTACTGAAGTTGCTCAACCTGAAGGGGGCTGTGGTGACCCTCGATGCCATGGGAACCCAGACAGAGATTGCCATCCAGATTAAGCAAGCCGAAGGGGAGTATGTGCTAGCCCTCAAAGGCAACCAAGGGAAACTCAGCGAGCAAGTAGAGACTTGGTTTAAGCAGGCCCAAGCCAGCGGCTGGCAAGCAATTGAGTACAGCTACCACGAAATAGTGGAGGCAGGGCATCACCGGATAGAAACTCGTCAGGTTTGGGCGGTGCCCGTGACTCAATTACCCCTGTTACATCGGCAAAGTCAGTGGGTGGGCTTAACCACAGTCGTGATGGTCCGCAGTACCCGTCAGTTATGGAATAAAACGACGACGGAAGTCCGCTTCTATATCAGTAGTCTGGCTGCGAATGCCTCACGGCACAACTCGGTGATTCGCTCCCACGGAAGTGTTGAAAATAGTCTGCATTGGGTGCTCGATGTCACCTTTAACGAAGATGCCAGCCGGATTCGTCAGGGGTATGCTGCAGAGAACCTGGGACTGTTGCGCCGTCTGAGTGTTAATTTACTCAAGCGCGAACCGTCCAGGCTGAGTCTGAAGATGCAGCGTTATAAAGCAGGGATGGATCATGATTTCCTGATGAAAATCCTGGCAGCCAGTGCAGTTGAGTGAAGGAGGTGATGGATTGACTGAGAAGGGTTGAGCCCCTGAGAATTAATCTGCGCATGGTTCACACAAGAACACTAAATCCTTTAGCTTTGTTCAGATTAGAGCCTGAATTAGCAGTTAGATTTTGGCCCATTTTTTAGAAATTTGAACACTCGATTAAGACGCGATTACCCTGCTCTACTTTCGAGTACTTTATGAAACGTGCTGATGAAATTCTGAATTTTTGGTTTGCGCATGGGCAAGAAGCGGAGTATGCGCAACGTCGGAAGGTTTGGTTTGCTAAAAATCCAAGCTTTGACCAAGCGATTCGTACTCGTTTCCAGACAGATTATGAGCTGGCTGCCGCAGGGAAACTCATGAATTGGCAGGAAACTCCTCAGGGCTGTTTGGCTTTGATTTTGCTGCTGGACCAGTTCCCCCGCAACATGTTTCGGGGAGAGCTTCAATCGTTTGCTACGGATAGTCAGGCTCTTGCCATCGCACAGCATGCCATAGCCCAAGGCTTTGACCAGGAGTTACCGCCCATTCAGCGGATGTTTATCTATTTGCCTTTTGAACATAGTGAACATCTGGAACATCAGCTTCAAGCTGTTCAGAGGATGAAAGTACTTCAGATCGAAGATGTGACAGACTATGCGCTCAAGCACAAAGAAGTCATTGAGCGGTTTGGCCGCTTCCCCCATCGCAACAAAATATTGGGACGGACCAATACTCCGGAAGAAGAAGAATTTCTCAAGCAGCCGGGTTCGACCTTCTAGTCATTTCTTGAGCTTGGTCTTCAGCCGATGCGTCCTGTCAAATAAAAGAGGGTGTCTTAAGATGAATGTTGCCTAACAAAAATAAAGATCGTGGGAAATCCCTTACTTGAACTGAATTACGAGCCTGCTATCGAGGCGTTGGGAAGCCAATATTTCGATGAAGTAGAACCTGCCGAATTCCCCAAGCATCTGCTTCGGTTTCGCAATGATGCGGTTCTGGCTAAGCTGGGCCTAGCGCCTTCTGGGGTAACCGATGAGCACGTTATAGAGGCCCTGGGAAAGTTTCAAGGTAGACGACCACTCCTAGCGCTGTGCTATCACGGTTATCAGTTTGGGGAATACAATCCTCGCTTGGGAGATGGCAGAGGGTTCCTCTATGGTCAGGTCCGAGGGATAGATGGAGAACTCTACGACTTTGGGACCAAAGGTTCAGGAACGACTCCTTACTCTAGAACGGCGGATGGCAGACTGACCTTGAAAGGGGGCGTGCGTGAAGTACTGGCGTCAGAAGCGCTCCATGCCCTAGGCGTTCGCACTTCCCGTTGTCTGAGTTTGATTGAAACGGGAGAAGCTTTATTCCGTGGCGATGAACCCTCCCCAACCCGCTCATCGGTCATGGTCCGTTTTAGGTAACTTCTCAATAACCGCTGGTATAGAAAGGCAGCAGGGATTGCGAAAAGAAGCAAAATCTGGTCTAACGGAGAGATGAGTTCAAGTAACGAGTCTGCCCCCACAAAGCCCACTACTCCAGCCG
>JBAUTB010000206.1:0-3459 GCA_049582005.1 Gloeobacterales cyanobacterium
CAGCGTTAATTTCCGCACGCAGGTCGGGGTTGTAAGCCCAACTGACTTTTCCTACTAAGTCCTAGAACCCTTGCTATGCATTGATTTCAGATCCAAGGCTTATTGTCATTAGCTTAGGCTTATTGACAAGTAATGACGAAACAATCAGGCTTTCAGGCTGCCATATCAACTCCAGATTTACCCCTCAAAAGATAGTGGGAAAAGTCAGGTAAGCCCAAACCCTCGAAATTTCCCGCTCAGTGTTGCAAGCCGTTACAGGTAAGTTTCGGGACGAGGCCACTCTTGGGATCAAACCATGGCCGGGGCCAGAGGGCGCAAGCCCTCTGGTGTTCTTCATTCGTCAACGCTAGCCATTGACGGCAATCATGCCCACTGACCTGGATGTTGCCATCAGCACCCAGTGTGGCCGACTGATTGCAAATGTCGTGATCGCCTACAACTCCATGTTGCTGTCCGGGCTGCTGAGCAGGCATCTTGCCACTGGCAACGAAAAGGCGCTGGACTTGCTCAGGAGAATCTCACCAGCGGCGTGGAAGCATCTGCATTTCCTTGGGCACTACGCATTCCGCGACAAGCACCACCCGATAGACTTGAAGGCCATTTTGGTAGGGATTGACTCGGAATAACGCGCTGATTTGAGGTCTGCGGGAAATTTCGAGGGTTTGGGCTTACAACCCCTATCACGAGAACAGAAATTGGTGATCAGTGCTTCTGCTCATCAAGTACAACCACTTGGTTGCCAATTCATCGGCATTTCATCAGTCTGTACCATATTAATTATATTGGGCACATCAATCGCTTCGGGAGTTATGCGGTCAACAAGGGCCGATTGCCAGAACCATCGGAACATTTATTTCTGTGATCTGTGTGTTTTTTACCAGAATCCTTACCGTCCCCCATTGTTACCTTTCGTGCTAACCTCTACTCCCTAATGTTATCTACCAACTTTCTCTTACTTCCCTTTCATCGGGTTCTTCGCCTGCTCCATCGCAATTTCCTTAAATGCCTGGTAAGACTGAATATTCGCAGATCCTTCGATCGCCTTAAGAGCCAGATCTTGAACTTGCTTTAAGGCAGCATCCAGTTGTTTTGAGAGAGACTGAATTTGTGCCGTCTGATTTTGAATGGTCTCCTCCCGCGCCTGGATCTGTAAGTCATAGAGGCGTTGGCTTCCCTCTATCTCTTTAGCGCGTAAATCAGCTGCAACTTTAGCCTGGTAGCTAGCCTTTTCCTTGCCTTCTTTGGCTGCATTCTGAATTGCAGTTGCCTTGTCCTGCTCAAAAGCTGCCACCTGAGCTTCGCGGGTAGCAAAGTGATCCTCTTGCTGTACGATCCCTTTTTCTCGCTCTGCCCACTGTCCTTCTTGCTCCTGCTTTGCTTCCGCTAATTGTCGGTATAGTCTTTGCTGACGTTGTTCAAATTCGGTTTGTTCTAAGCTGCGCTGTAAGTTGAGAGTGTACTCGTATTCTTGGGCTTCTCGTTGTTGACTTTTCTGATATTCTTCGTTGCGCTCTTGGATAGTGCGATTGTGTTCTTCCTGTTCCTTAGCCCAGGTTTGCTGTAAGGTTTGGAATGCTTGCTCGAGAGAGGTTTGGCGATCTCGTCTTTCCCTTTCAAACACTTTGGCCTGTTCTTCATAAGTCTGGATGAGTGTTTCCAGCGTTTCTGGCTGAATATCCTCCAATTGGTGTAATGACTTGAGTTGTCCCAACTCCTCTGTGATCGAGCGTTGTAGTTGTTGAAGATGTGTAGCTTTGGCCGTTAGTTTCTCGGATAGTTCACTGATAGCACTGCCAAAACCTAACTGTAGCTGGGCTAGCGCATCAATTGTCGTAGACATTTTATCAGAATTCACTGCTCGTGGGGGGATTTGGGGCTGGACTTCGGATCGTTTTCTCTCAAATATCTCGGAGGGTTGCTCTTTCTTCTGTTGCTGAAGTTGCTTTACTTGAGTTTCTAGCGTCTTACGTTCTGCTAAAAGTTCGTCGTAAGCTTCGAGAATTTGTGCTTTCGTTTGTCTATCACTGGGGCGTTCTACCATTTTTTAGAACTCTTTTGAACTTTGGATTTGAGGTCATTCAATATTCACTTTTGAGGTGGATTTCCGGTTTCAGGATTTGAGCTATAACTCGATGCTGACACCTGAGTCATTTTTCAATTCAAGAATCAACCGTTCCAGAAACATTTCCTGTGCCAGGATTTCCAAACGCTTTAAGGTTCAGGGCATAGGATTGCTTCAAGGTTTCTTGTAATTGGTGCTGGAGCTGCTCCATTTGTTGCGTTTGTCGTTGAATCTGTGTGTCTAGAGCCTGGATTTTTAGTTCATATCCTTTTTGGGTTGATTCCCACTCTTTCTCGACCAGTTCTGCTTTTACCCTGGCATCCCGTTGTACGGTTTCAAAAGCTGTGTTGTGAGCCTGTTGAATGGAGGTTTCCATCTCTATGGGAAACTGGTCAACTTTTTGTTGATAGGTTTTGAGCAAGGGTTGTTGTTCTGCAAGACGCTTTTCCCGTTCTGCCCATTGCTGTTCATTGGCTTGATGGGTAGCTTGGAGAGTCTGTTCTTGCTGACGCTGCTTTTCTTCATACTCGTTGCTTGCAAGGGTGCGGGTTCGTTCAAAATTATATTGGTAGTCTGCGGTTTGACGCTGCCGTTCGCGGGTTAAACGTTCCGTTCTTGCTTGCGCAGTTGCTTCAAATTCCTGCTGCTCTCGCGTCCAGAGTTGCTGCTGGTTTGTCATTTCTGCTTCGAGGGCAGATTGCCGTTCGGTGGTCGTTTGTTCCAAATGATTGAGGTGTTCTTGATGTTCTTGGGTTTGAATATGCAATGCATCTGCAACTACTCGCAGTTGGCGCAGGGTCTCCAGGTGCTCTGTTTCAAGGTGAATGGCTCGCTCCAGCGTGTCCAGTTTGGCAACTTCAGCTATCAACTTTTCTGAAAGGGAGATGACAATACTACCAAACTCAAGTTGTAAATTTGCTAGCCCTCTGACAATGCGATCGCCGGAATAGGTGGCAGCGAGTTGCAAAAGGTCTTGATTTTTGGCTTGATCTGCTACCTGAGTTTTGGTAGTCACTTTAGACGCGATCGCTTTTCTGTCTTCCAGGATTTGCTGAAAAGTTCTGACAATGTACTCTTTTGGATTCTCTGGCATCGTCTTTCTCTCCTAAATCGGTTCTGGCACTGGTTCAGTCCAGTGCAAGTCTATAAGTCTTGGTAAATATGAGATTGGAGACTTGACAGTTTAACAGAAGAGGGGTCAATCATAAATACTCAACTGGTTGCGGGTTTTCCCGACTGGGTGAATTTGTCTGCAATCCCTTCACCGCATAGATTTTCCTTGACTCAAGCAAAAATGACGCAAGTCTTTTTTATCTAAGGCTTGACTGGAGTAGTGATATCATGTCGGGTTAAATACAGACCCACGAGATGCGCAACGAGATTGGAACTGTAAAGCC
>JBAUTB010000207.1:0-5763 GCA_049582005.1 Gloeobacterales cyanobacterium
CTTAATCAATCATAGACCTAGAAAATCACTTGATTATCGAACCCCCTATGAGGTATTCTATTGCTCTACATCAGCACCTGTTGCACTTCAGATTTGAATTGGCCGTTTTATGGATAGAATCTATTAATGATTCAAATTTACTGTATTGAACATGCTCTATTTCTGTAAAATTAGTGTTAATAAATAATTCGTAAATAGTGTCAAATAGTTCTTGCAATTTGGAAATGTGTTTTTCTAAATCTGGATCCTCAGATATTACTTTCTTGCCCTTAATTAAAAATAGATCAAATAGATGTTCTATATGTTGTTCAAACTTTTCATCTCTTGAGATTCCACTAAAAATTTTTGAAATTTCAAGCTCAACATTTATTTCTGGAGTATATCTATTTCCTAATTCTGTTATTGCTAATTTATTTTGTTCGATACACCATTCATCTGTGAATTCCTCTTTGCTAAACCAGAAATAAGTCAGTCCTGAGTTTATAGGCTTTTGTAATCTTTCAATTAAGTCTGAACTCCACCAAGGTTCGAATTCTACATCAAGTCCTTTTTCATCGGCCCGTCCTTTCCATTTTTTTACTCTATCATTCCATTTTTGAAGCATTGATTTTTGATTATCTAGTCTTGCATCAGGTGGATCAGTTGGAATGGCTACAATATACTTCTTTAGATTAGGATGCTTTCCTAGTACAGTTTCAATAGAGTCATCTAATTCACTCCATTGTGTTGTATTTAGACTAGAAGTGAAAAACTTTGCTTGCCATGCCCATTCGTCATCATTTTCAAGAATCCAAAAACACTCTACTCCTGCATCTGGTTTACCTTTTCGAATGAATCGTTTTGAGTTTGGTATTTTTTCATGCCTAGCCAACTGACAAACTAACTCTTCAAATCCTTCATTCTGGGAATTCTGCAAGGGTCTTATATTGTTCCAATTTATGCTCATATATTCAATTTCTCACTTGCCCTTAATAGTACATTCATCAATGTTTAAAATTACAACGCAAGAAATAAACCGCTGTCTGAAGCGTAACGAACGATGGAAGGCGTGAGCGTAGGGAACGGAGCTGTAGGCGGCGAGTGCACTGTTTTGTTCGGCTACTGTGAATCTCCGGATAATTCGCCTTTTTATTTATCATTCAAGCTCTCACGGTATCTCCAACTATTATTGTATTTCGCAAGTATTTAGCCCGCTCTCTCTATCTTACTTTTTTAGGAAAAGGTTCGTTCGCATAATGAGCAATAAAATTTTCTACGCGCTTCTCCATAATGGTTGGTTCGATGAAGTGCATCATTTGGCTATGAAGTTTGTTTAAGTGGGTGGGTGAAGTTATTTATAAGGCTCTCATCCCCTATCCCCTTCTCTCACAAGGAGAAGAGAGTCGAATATTAGCCAAGTTCGAGATTAAGCTCACTTACAATTGACTTATCGGCAAGCTGAGAGCGAAGGCTTTTTCGCTGCATTTTCAAGGATGGTGTTTCTTCTAGACCAGTTATGCCTGCGTGACCTTTGGAACCTGGACGACTATCAAGGACTTGGCAACCACCTTGGAGTACATATAACGTGTGCCAAACCACATCCATTTGAGGAAATACAGGCTGTTTGGGATTAGGCTGAATGGATCGAATAGTTTCTACCTCTAAGCTTAGAACCAACTCATAGGCAGGTTTTGAACCCATAATTTCCCAAGCTTGAACAGGCGTAGTTAGAGTTTGTGCCCAAACAGACAAACGTGGATGAGGATCTTGCTTCTCCTGAGTAGATAATGCAAACGCTTCAGGACTGGCTTTGCGCGTTACTTGAAAATCCTTCGACTTAACTGAAAGTCTCAGCACCCACTCGCTAGTAGGCAGAGATGTCCAGTCATTCCCTGGCATATTGGTGCTCATTGCAATCGTATTAGGCAAACAAACTTAGCTTGTTCAACGCGGAAGGAGTGATAGGCATGTGTAGTTCATACTCCTCGCCCCACAATTCTTCTGTGCTTCGATTACGGTAAAAGAACTCTGACGCACTCTCTGGGAATATTTCCAGCTCTAGATGGTGATCACCCTCATCCCAGGTAAAGAGAATTTGTCCATCGGGACCAGGGCAAGCGTCTGGAACAGGCAGCGTCCGCCCAGAGATTGCCCATAGATCCAACCATGAATCAAGTGCAAGCGAGGCTACCTGTTGGTTGATAAGACCCATATTTTTTGAATCAGAGAGATACTTTTCAAGTTGACTAAATTCTCGGCGAAATCGGTTTACTGTGAATCTTTCAATAGCATCCTGGCTTTCCTTACGCAAAGCTTTTCCATACGGCCCTTGAAGATAAGATGACTCGGTAACCAGGTAATGAATGTATGTGGAGTCTTGGCGGTTCAAGGTGTAGGTGGTAGCCATTATCGAATCAGCTCCTTAGTACGCTCGGTGATACAAGCCTCAAAAACCTTATCAGCACGAGTATGTAGCTCCTCTAGGATACCCCAACATGCTGTCTCAGCCTCAGGAAGGTTAGCCTCCCTAAAAAGATCAATATCCAGGAGTACAGAAACCACATCGGGCTGGTGGGGAGGTGGGGGGACTATGGTTTGCGTAAGAATCAGCGTCCCCTCAAGTTCTATCTGTGGAATCTGGACCTGCATAAAGTAACCGCTGAGTGCCCTTTCTGGTAGATCAGATGCCACTTCTGGCAAGGTTTTCAGATACTCTTTGAAATCATTCAAAGGTAAAGGTAGATCCAGCCGATTGATGTAGCGCACTGCTACGCGGGTGATTTTTTGCGGACGGGCAATTCCCTGGTAAACCTCCCAAAGCTTGCGTGCCTCATCCCGGAAAGGCTCCCATAGTTCGTAAGGAGCAAGTCGGCTAAACGTGAAACCGTTGAGACGAGCTTGATAAATTTTCTTTTGATCATTGCTATTGAATAGATAACCTATTGGAGTGGAACTGATCATTCCGGCAGCGCTAACTCCTATAGATATTTCTCCTCCTAAGGAGAACAATTCTTGACCTACAGGGTATTCTGCCTCTTGACCTGCATTTGCAGTAGCCAACGTAGAGAGCAATACATCATCAGGAAGTTCAACCCGGAAGTCAATCACAGCCTCGGTGATTGGCGATTTCTTATATATGGATGCTTCCGGCATTCTTCTATCCATGACTCTATTTTGATTCAAGACTACCTGTGTTCTGTGAGAATTATTTGAAAAAGTGGTCTAGACTCATTTTCGTCCGGATGGGTGCAGAGACTTTGATAGGGCTAGGAACTGGGCAAGCTATCCCTTAATTTCCTGGTCAAAGTGCAATTCAAAAAAACAGTTGATCTGCCTCCGTTTTAAACAGCAATTCTCATTCAGGGAGCCTGTTTTGACCAATTTAACTGGCTATAATCCGCATTCCATCTCTCTAATAGGCAATGCCCAGATTCTGGTATGCTGACCAGCGGATGAGTGCCGCGGCGTTTGTCCGCATATTCCACCAAGGAGAGGAGTTTTCATGAAGAAATTATTTGTTGGCGCAATTGCCGCCCTGTTCACCCTTTCAGTAGGGGGAATGGTGATGGCCGAGGATAAGGATACGATGGAGAAGCCGTCGATGGAGAAGCCGTCGGTGGAGAAGTCAGAGACGAGGAAAGTGACTGCCACGGTAAAGGCCATCGACCTTAAGGATCGGATCGTGACCTTGGAGGGTTCTAAAGGCGAAGTCTTCGATGTGAAGGTGGGCGAAGAGGCCAAGAACCTGCCCCAGGTAAAGGTCGGCGATCTGGTGAACGTCACCTACTACGAGGCGATAGCGGTCAAGGTGTTCCAGAAGGGCGAGGCTCCAAAGGTTGACGGGATGACTGAAGGGGTCATGAAAGCAAAACCCGGGGAGAAGCCTGCGGGAGTTGCGGTGTCCCAGATGACCGTGACGGCTTCGGTCGAAGCTCTCGATAAGATAAAGCAGACCGCTACCCTCTTACTCCCGGACAAGAAGTCTCTTACCGTGAAGGTGAAGGATCCAAAAAACTTGAAGAACGTAAAGGTGGGGGACGAAGTGCAGATCACCTATTCCGAGGCCCTGGCGATTTCCGTGGAACCGGCAAAGGCGAAGAAGAGTTAGATTGCTTCCTCTTAGGGGTTTTAAGCAGAACCCTATGGAAAAAGGTTCTGCTTAAAACCATCTAGCATTGAATCTTTAAAGTTAGCTGGTTCAAACATAAGTCACCTAAACATTGGGTAAGCTATCACTCAATAACCGTTTCCCCTGCTCTTTACTCTCCTGTTGATATCCACAACGGAAGATGCAGCGTTTGTCATTGTGATGGTTTAGCTTGGCACAACGGACAGCTTGTTGACCTTTCCAGCGCACATAGACTTCAGCAGCCAGCAACATCCCGAACAGGGGGGCTGTGAAGTACACCCAAAGGGCTGTCCAAGTCTGAGCAGGGATAGCGGAGGCCAAAGTGCGGGCCGGATTCATACTCATGCCCGATAGCGGGGCTTCCAGCGTGATGTAGGTCGCAATTAAAATTCCTGCAAACAGTCCCGTATATTGCCCACGGCTAGGACTGTTCGAGACAAAAAGAACCATCAGCATGAGGCCGAAGGAAATAATCAGTTCTGCCAGGAAAGCAACCCCTGCACCCGCCGTACCAGGAACGGTAACGACGTAATTCACCGTTGGATCGACAATCGCTTCTTTCAGCCATGCAGAAACAAACAACACTCCCAGTAATCCACCGATAAATTGGGCCACGATGTAGAAAAATGCATCCCACGCTTCAATCTTGCCTAGGCGGAAGAACGTAAAGGTGACCACCGGATTGAGATGGGCTCCGGATTGCTTGCCCCAGGGTGAATAGATGATGGCCATCGCCGTCAATCCCATCGCCACGCCAATGATCAATCGTCGTAGCAACGGGTCAAGAATTGCTTGTCGAATCGGTGAAAAGGGATGCTCCAAAAGAGCGGTCACCACGCTGGCAGAAATCATGAAAAAGCCTAGACCAGCAGCTTCCATCAAATATTCAGGATAGTGACGTCGTAAAGCGTTCATGACCGAGGAATTGGGTGAGGAGTCTATTTATACTCAAACAACAGGACTGGCTTCCACCTTGCCTGTCTGCACATTCTGGCTAATCTGGAGAACCGTATCCATGACATCCATCCCCATGTGGGCCGCCATTTCCGGACAGGGCTTATTGGCATGGAGATTCATCATGGGATTTTCCTTTTTCTCCAAACTGACTTCTTTGCGCCCATGGCGGAGCACCGTGGACATCCAAACCAATTCCTCCATAAACCGCTCCATCCGGCGAACATAGGTAGGTTTATCGATCAACTGACCGGATTCATCAAACAACTTCTGGACATTGCCAAAGTTGAGGTCATAGAAAATGGTCATTAGCCCCAACTCGCGCATTACAGGCAACAGGTTTTGGATCACACGGGTACCCCCGAAGGGTCCTGCCGAAACGCCACAGAGGCCGACCGCTTTGTGAATGTACTCTTTCAGGCAGGTATCTAGAATGTGTTTGAGTAAGCCCGGATAACCGTGGTTGTACTCCGGAACAACGATGACGAGCCCATCGGCCCGTTCCATGGTAGCGGAGAACTGGGGGTCTTTCAGGGATTCGCCAGCATCATTGATAGCGATGGACATTGTGCGAATATCAATTAACTCCGTTTCTAGACCATCCCGTGCAGCGATCTGCTCCACGATAAATTTGGCCACATATTCACTTTGACGACCTTGGCGGGGCGTACCGAGAATGACCGGAATAAATAGGGATGAAT
>JBAUTB010000208.1:0-3245 GCA_049582005.1 Gloeobacterales cyanobacterium
ATGTTAGTCATGGTCAGCCTGCGCGTTGAGAGTTTTGTATAGGTCATTCCACCACACGACAAGCGCTGCATGCTGTCCTAGGCTGACCCAAGCGAGATTGTCTTTATCTTGTGGGTCACCACCAAAAAGCAATGGCTTCAAGTACCACTTGATCTTGCCATTGAAGCGTTCATCGGATTCAAGGGAGGGATTTTCGGGCAAAGAAAACGGCACAACCATCGTTGGATCTAGGGGCATGGTGGGAAGGGAACACATAGTGCCAGTGGAACTGATAATGATGAAATCGTCCCACCCGCGCAGGCCGACAATCGTATATCCCGGCAAGTACTGAGGCAGTTTGTATTTCGACGAAATCGATGCGCTCTCTGCTTCAGAGAACAAAGCCAGGTACTCGTCATTAAGCCAACCTTCATTCATATGGAATGCCTAAATTAAACTCAGCAGGCAGGTCGCCCTACCTGCTGGTCTTCAAAACCGGACATGAAAGTTTTCCCTTCATCCGGCTCCTCAACATTTTGGTGCTTTTCATGCACACCTGAGCCTACCATCATTGGCAGATTTGACATCGTGACAATGTCGATGGAGTAACTGGAGATTATTATAATCATCCTTGCCGCCTTGAGTGCGTTGAATGACGTGGTCGATTTCCAGTACATCTGTATCTAGAAAATAGAGTTGGCAGAATGGACAACTTCCCTTTTGTCTCTTCAGGAGTCGAGCGACTCTAGGAGGCACCTGGGAGTATCGCCCCATTCTTGAACTCCAGTAAATCCAGTCCGCATCAAAAGGACTTCGCTGTCCTTGCACTTTGGTATGCCGCTGTATTGCGGTGTCCTTATGCTCGGCTAGCCGATGTCTTGGGTCAGCGGTCTTGAGCGCAAATCTCCATCCTTCACCGCGATCAATGAGCCAGTATTTGTTGGCAATCCAACCTGGATTTTTGCGCGGGTGTCGGTGAAATGCCCAGTACTTCAATTGGTAAAACAACCAATGATCGAGCATGGAGAATATTTCAGAACTGACACCACTTCGGAAGTAATTCGACCATCCGATAACCACCGGATTGAGTGCATCGATTAACGCCAACTGAGTTGAAGCTTGATGCCGATAGAGAATCTGTTTTAACTTCCACTGATGTCGCCTGATACTCGTTTGGCTCGGTTTAATGAGTGTCTTGAACCCCAACGGTTTTCCATAGGAATTGTGGGCTGTACGATATTGCCCTGCGGGGAATTGTCGCACGGTAAATCCAAGGAAATCAAACCCCACCTGACCTTCATGAGGATGAAGGGTATGGGTGATTCGGGTTTTGTCGGGGTGGAGCTTTAACCCAATCTGCGCTAACCAATCGATGAGAATCTGTTGGCACTGTTGAACCACATCTAGGTCTTCATGGAGAATCACAAAATCGTCCGCATAGCGAATCAGATGCGGTGGTTGTCGATTCCCCACTTTTTGACCATTAACTCGACGTTCGCGTTTTGGGAACGCCTGTTTGACGCGGGTTTCCATCCCATGCAACGCAATATTCGCGAGCAAGGGCGAAGCGGTTCCGCCTTGCGGTGTACCTGCCTCGGTTGGAAACCATTGTCCATCCTCTAATACGCCCGATTTCAGCCAGCTTTTGATTTGCCGACGAAGTTTCGGGAATGTGTTGAGTTTTGCCAATAGTTCGCGATGGTTAATTTGGTCAAAGCATTTTGAGATATCCGCATCCAGTACATATTTGGCTTTCAGACATATCCCATTCATGATGGCTTTGATTGCATCCTGGGCGCAGCGTCCGGGTCTGAACCCGTAACTGTTTGGCTCGAATTTTGCCTCCCATTCCGGTTCAAGGGCTTGTTTGACGAGAGTTTGTAAGGCTCTTTCGGCAATCGTCGGGATTCCGAGCGGGCGTTTTTCCGTTGTGCTCCCTGGTTTGGGTATCCAAACCCGTCGCGTTGGTTTTGCCTTTTCGGTTAATCTCAGTTGGTTGACCAGTTCAAGTCGTTGAGGGGGAGTGAGGGACTTGATTCCATCGACCCCTGCGGTTTTCTTGCCTTGGTTATCCTGAGTAATCCGTCTGACTGCTAAGCACTTGGCGGACCATGACCTCATTAAGGTTTTCTGAAGTCGCCGAACGACTTTGACTTCGCCACGAGCTGAGGCTTTGAATATGCGCGTTTGCAGCTTAAAAACTCGTCGCTCTAGCTTATGCCAGGGGATAAGTTTCCATTCCTTCATCAGTTCCATAACTGTGCTTTAGACGTATGAACTGCTACTGGTACCTATTCATTCCAAAACATCGGGTCTACGTCTGCGTATCCCAGGCATTACTCTGGGCGTTGGCGTCTTAGACCATCTTTCCGCCCCGCAACTTCCGGTTGGCACCTACTCAAATATCGACCTATCTGAGAGTTGACGAGGGGTTTCTTCGTTCCTGATATCCGTTGGTTTGAATCCTTAGGATGATGCTTTCTGCCGGGTTTATCGGTAGTGCTTACGGGTCAGCAGCCGACCCTGCCCGCTCCTTATCCTTTGCCTTTTGGCTCCAGCCTATCAGCCCTATTTGGCTGGTTTGAAGTGACGACAGTTCTCACACATCTTTGCTTTCGCTATCCATAGACTCGTGCTCAATGCTTCACCGCTTTAGGCTAGCAGCTAACATCTTTTCGCCCCGCTTTACGGATTGATGGCCAGTCGCTACCGTAGGGGTGATGCTGTTACTCTTGCACCTAGAGAGAGGGACTTGCACCCTCACAGATATCAAGTTGTCAAGGTTCTTACACCTTGCCATCCGTCCCTGAGTACTACTACTCATTTAGGATGAACGAATCGCACCGGCTTGCGTATCAGCGGACGGACTTGGAGAATAAGCGCAGCCATAGCGGTTTGATCCGTTCCGCTGCATACGCTGGTTAGGCTATTTTGTGTGAAGCATCAGTATATTTATGTGATTCCGCATAAATTCTTAATGCAGCAGCCATATGCTTCTCAGCTTCTTTACCCTGATGTTGAAACCATTTCAGAGTCTCAGAATCTACACGAACAGCGACAGTTGGCTCTAATGAAACAGGAAGGCGCAGTTTCGCTGTTGCGAAAAATTTCTCTGATAGAGGTGGAATGTCAGAAGTATCAATGTCTTCATCAGTCATTGCATCGATTCTAGACCAATCTGTTTTTGATATATCGCTCATATTCTTTTCGTTCATGAGAGAGTGCTTTTCGTAGTGAAATAATACGAATTGTTTCCTCGCTAGGTT
>JBAUTB010000209.1:0-2405 GCA_049582005.1 Gloeobacterales cyanobacterium
GTTCACCCGTTCCCCTGCTGCTCTACGTCGGTACTAAAAATGCCAGCGGTGACGGTAGTTTCCTAGATCGCAATGGTCTGGCAAGTGGGAAACTGTATGCCTGGAAATCCTACAATCCCAACGACACCAATCCAACAGACTTCTTTGGCAGTGGCACTCAAAGTGCTGGTGAATTTATAGAGCTTCCCTACTATGACCCCAGTAAAGCGGGCACTAGCGGCTACGATGCTTACGGTTATGCTCTAGAACCGACTGTAACCAACATGGCCATTAAAGCAGGTGCCATGACCTTCGCTCGGATCGAGGACTTGGATACTAACCCTAAAAATGGTACTGAGTTAGCCTTCGCAGCTACAGGTCAATCGAATCTGTTTACGCTGGCTCCCTCCGACCCCGTTGGTGCCGATCCTTGGGGTAAGGTCTACACAGTAGATGTGAATTTCAACTCCTCTGGCAGCCCCACAGGCAATCTGAAGATTCTCTACGATGGAGACTACGACCCAAACCATGCCTTGCGTAGCCCTGACAATTTGGATTGGTCCGCTAATGGATACCTCTATGCCCAAGAGGACAAGGCTTATGATTCAGGTTGGGAGAAGGCAGTAACGGTAAATCCCAATGATGGTTCGATTGTCCAGCTTGATCCGAGCGTGACCGGTGGCAATCCTACGAGAGTAGCAGAGATCGATCGCTCTTCACTTCTGCCCTTAGGGGTCACTGACACTTTACCAACCATTGGTGATTGGGAAACCTCTGGGATTCTGGATGTTTCTAGCTTGTTTGGCAAAGATTCCGGCAGCCTCTTCGTCTTTGATACCCAAGCCCATGGGATTTTAGGAGAACCCAATCAATTTGTTGAGGGAGGACAACTGGGGCTGATGTTTGCCCCTGGAGTAAAACCCTATGGTCCGCCTCCCATTGACACCACGAAGCTGGAAAATGTTGAGAACTTAACCGGAACCGATTTTAGCGATATTCTCACTGGAAATGCTGGTGCTAATGTGCTGAGAGGTCTGGCCGGAAGTGACCTCCTGATGAGTGGCAGTGGGAACACTATGTTGTATGGCGACGATGGAAATGACATTTTCGCTATCGGCAAGGGAGGTACGGCTAGCATTATGGATTTCCAACCAGGAAATTTTGTACCGGGAGAAAATTTCAAAATGGGCGATCGCATTGGCCTTAGCAGTGGTCTTACCTATGCAGACCTGAGCTATCAACCCTTTACTGTCGGGACATCCATGGGCACTTCAATTTTTGCCAATGGACAGGAGCTAGCGAAGGTATTGGGGGTAGATATTCCTATACTTTCTAATCCACTGAACTTCGTGAGTGTCTAACCATGGTTATAGCTGTCGCCACTAAGGATCTTGGCGACAGCTATAACTGAAGTGGTTCCCAAAATAAGGAGAACCCAGAGACGAAAGGCACACGAAGAAGTTCCAACCAGAGAAAGTGAGTTCGTGAGCCCAGCAGTTCCTAAGCAGTGCCAAAAGGCCCGCAGGGGACTAAGGCATCGCCAGTAAGACTGATCCTCTGCTCTCCTGGCGACAGGGAGTTAGTTGCACAGCCCAACGCATCAGTATCAACCCCTAGTGTAGCAATCAGGCTCGGAGCAGGTTGATCGATAGCATTCTCCGCCAGAGAGCAATTGGGGATGTGCATGATGGCATTCTTGACAAAGCCTGACCCTCCTGCCGTGAAGTTATCCAAGGCAACTTCGCTATTGACTGCACACGAGGTCGAGGCTAGTACGTAGTCCTTTGGATTCACCGCAAATTGGCTGACAATCTGGGGTTGGCGAGCCGCAATACCTTCGGGGTCAGCCTTTAGTTGCGCTTCTGTGTATGGGGCAATACCATAGGTGGTCACAGTCAACTTTTGGGTGCTTGGATCGATATCAAAGGCAGTCCAACCATAGGTATGACCGGCCACATAATCTCCTTGGAGCAAGGTGGCATCAATCAATCCCTGAGCAGCAGGTAGATTGGCGTTTAAGCCGATTGGATCATAACCCAACGGAGTAAGCTGTACATTAATAAGCTGCTTGAGAAAGTCATCTTTGTCATTGACGATACTATCGGAATCGTTGGCCACAGGCAAGGCATCATAAAAAGCTTTCTGGTCAGGGGGGACAAGCCCAAGGCTTGCGGCAAGATTAACGAGCGTAGGTCCCAACGGTGCATCAAAGCCTACGGAACCGGTAGTGATTTCAAAGGCATTAGTAGCCTTTTGAGGCTGTCCTGGTCCCTCTTGATAGGAGAGGTTATTGACCAAGGTGCCGTGGATATCAGCTGAAACAAAGACCACGTTATTGATGTGGTTGTCATCGATGAATTTCAGCAATTCGGTCCGTTCTGCGGCATACCCTTCATAGCGGTCGGAAGCCGCCGTAACCCCCAGAT
>JBAUTB010000210.1:0-4121 GCA_049582005.1 Gloeobacterales cyanobacterium
TAACCGGACAATATAGTGCTTGGGCATGATAAGTTTCTAGGATTATCTGGAGAGGTTTCAATTGAACACATTCTCCATTGTCCCTCAAACTCATAAATTTAGACTTGACATACCACTAGCGAAGCGAAGTATGGGCAAGAGCATGTTCTTTGAGGGCAGGATGCGGAAAAGCACTTTTGCACGTGAGCTTCGCTTACATCAAGTCAAGGGTGCTCACTTCGTTGCGCTGGTCCCCTTGACATGCCTCACTACAGTGCTGAAGAAGAGACATGCCCTCAAAAAAGAAAACATTCGTAGGGGGATAGCTATCCAAATAGTCCTAGTTAGAAATGTTTGGGAATGCAAAGACCCCAGGTCGAGGAGCCAGAATTTTAGGATTTCTCGGTGAAAAGCATGCAAAGACGGAGCCGTCTAGAAGGCCCGCATAGGGGCATCGTTTTAGACCTGCTTGGTCTGTTTGTAGTCATTTCTGCTAAGGCTTTGATTTGCCATTCGTAGCACTAAGTACTATAGAATAGATGAGGAGAGTATGGCATGGAGATATATAAAACTCGATGGTTTGAGCGTTGGGCACGCAAGGAGGGACTGAATAACCTTAGTCTCTGTGTCGCGGTCCGGGAGATGACAGCAGGGCTGTACGAGGCAGATCTAGGGAGTGGACTTCTAAAAAAGCGAATTGCGCGGTCTGGACAAGGGAAGAGAGGCGGCTTTCGCACCCTGGTCGCCACCAACAAAGGGAACCTCTGGATTTTCGTGTATGGCTTCGCGAAGAACGAGCGCAGCAACATCGACAAGGATGAGGAAGAGGGCTTGAAGAAACTAGCGACGCACCTGTTATCGCTGAGGCCCGAGGCTCTGGAAAAGGCAAAGCGAGCTAATGAATTAATGGAGGTAGATTGTGATGCGGAAGACCAAATCAGCGATACTTGAAGCTGTCCACGAAACGGCGAAGGGACTGCATAATGCTGGGGTAATGGATCAGGTCACCCTGCGTGAATTTGACCGCCTGTGCCTGCCGCCCATCGAACCTTTGAAGCCGGAACAAATCAAGCGAATCCGCGAAGAGGCCAGGGTGAGCCAGGCGGTGTTTGCTGCGATTTTAAACACAAGCCTATCAACGGTTCAGAAGTGGGAAATCGGGCAGAAGCGCCCCACGGGCACGGCCCTTAAGTTGCTGCATCTAGTTCAGAAGAGGGGATTGGAAAGCGTGGTTTGAGGCCAAGCCTGGTAGTCCTAGTTAGGAATGTTTTAAGATATAGCGATTGGGGAGTTGGAACTGGGGGTGTTTGCGGGGAGGGAAGTGTTGGAGCATCCCGATATGTCGCGTCTCACGGTATTTGTCGTCGATCTCACGGGCATTTAGCGTGTTACGTGACACTAAACGCTTGATGGACAAATAGCATGAATACCGTGTTATCATGCTATGATGATAGTTTCATTCAAAAGTAAAGGTACGGAAGATATCTTTAATGGAGAAAGTACAAAAGAAGCTCGCAGAACGTGTCCAAAAGACCTATGGAAAGTTGCAGTGCGAAAACTTGATCAGCTCAACGCTGTGACTAATTTAAATGACCTAAAGGTTCCACCAGGAAATTTTTTAGAAGCTTTATTAGGGAATCGAAAAGGTCAATATAGTATTCGGATAAACCAACAGTATCGGATATGTTTTATATGGACTGATGCTGGGCCAGAGCAAGTAGAAATTTTGGACTATCACTAAATTTAATTCAGTATTCAATATAAGTAAGAAGGAAAGAGAGATGAAAAGGATACCGACCCATCGTCCACCGACCCATCCAGGGGAAATGCTATTGGAAGAATTTTTAATTCCTATGGGGCTTACCCAACGTGAATTGGCAGATGCAATTCATGTTCCTTATCAAAGAGTCAACGAAATTGTGAATCGACGTCGAGGTATAACGCCCAGCACCGCACTGCGCCTGTCAGCATTTTTCACAACGTCTGCTGAATTTTGGTTGAACTTACAGTTGTCCTGGGATCTATATCATGCACAACAGTCAGAGATTGATGATTTGAAAAATATTCAACCATACGCGATAGCATCCATATAAATCGTGAACTCTCAAAAAGAGAAGATGTCACTTCGGACGCACCGTTTTAGGGACGTATTTCGCCGCTAAAAGCTTGTCGCGTCTCACGCAATTTGTCGTCGATCTCCCACGGGATGCTGTCGCGTCCCACGGTATTTGTCCTCGATCCCACGCTATTTGACCGCATTGGTAGGGCTTAGAACTCAAGCAGGAAGGGAGTTTGAGGGGTATAGGACGCTATTTTTTGTAGATCTCGGGATAATTGACCGCAGATTTTGAGGCTTAAATCCCACGCTATTTGACCGCAGTGCTGATAATAGGCAGGTTATGATAGCAGTGCAAAGCCTTATCCTGATGGAGATTGGGGGATTAGAGTGGGAAAAAACGTCCCACGGTATTTGTCCTCGATCCCACGCTATTTGACCGCATTGGTAGGGTTTAGAACTCAAGCAGGAAGGGAGTTTGAGGGGTGTAGTAGGCTATTTTTTGTAGATCTCGGGATAATTGACCGCAGATTTTAGGCTTAAATCCCACGCTATTTGACCGCAGTGCTGATAATAGGCAGGTTATGATAGCAGTGCAAAGCCTTATCCTGATGGAGATTGGGGGATTGGAGTGGGAAAAAACGTCCCACGCTATTTGTCCTCCATGGTTCTATAATCGGTGACAGCAGATGGATAGAGGTGGCCAGATGGGTGATGCAATCCAAGCTGGTTTCAACAATGACTCCCCAAACGCCACGCTGAAACTGGCCTTGCAGGTGCCAACGTCGGAATTAGACGATGAGTGGGAAATTGTGAGTGTGGGAACAGAACTGGCAGCGGAGGTACAGTGTCGAGTCAAAGTGATTCAGCAATTAATGGCAGTGCATGGGACGAAACGCTACGCTAAAGTGCAGCAGCAGGCAGCGCAGAGGTTGGGAATCAGTGTACGAAGCTTACGACGCATGGTGAAAGCTTGGCAAGAGCAGGGAATAGCGGGTTTGTCGCGCCAGATGCGTTCAGACCAAGGCAGCGTAAAAACAAGTCGAGGGTGGCAAGACTTTATCGTAAAAACCTATCGAGAGGGCAATCGAGGGAGTCGTCAGATGAGTCCAGCCCAGGTAGCAGTGCGTGTGCGAGCATGTGCTCAAGACCTAGCGGCCGAAGATTATCCTGGTCGTAGCACTATTTACCGGATTCTGCGGCCGCAGATTGAGAAACGGCAGCGTCAGAAGCGGTCGTTGGGATGGCGAGGGGAGCGGCTGACGCTCAAGACCCGCGAGGGGATAGAGATTGGGATCGAATGGTCTAACCAGGTGTGGCAAGTGGATCACACGCAAGTAGACGTACTGTTGGTGGATCAAGCGGGAGAACGGTTAGGTAGACCTTGGTTAAGCACGGTTGTGGACACCTATTCGCGCTGCATCATGGGAATGCATCTAGGCTTCGACGCGCCCAGTGCGGCAGTGGTGTGTTTAGCTTTGCGCCATGCGATATTACCCAAACAGTACAGCAGTGCCTATGAGTTGAAACAGAGTTGGGGCACCTATGGGTTGGCGCAGTATTTATACACTGATGGCGGCAAAGATTTCAGATCGCAGCACTTGGAACAGGTGGCAACGGAATTAGGCATTGTGCTGTGTTTGCGGCGTAAACCATCAGACGGGGGCATTGTGGAGCGACCGTTTGGCACGTTCAATCGTGAATTCTTCTCAACTTTACCGGGGTATACCGGCAGTAATGTAGGGGAGCGATCGCCAAAAGCCGAATCCGAAGCCTGTCTGACGCTACTGCAATTAGAGCAACTGTTGGTGCGCTATCTCGTAGACCATTACAACCAGGCTGTCGATGCGCGGATGGGCAACCAGAGCCGCATGAGTCGATGGGAAGCCGGACGGATAGCCCAATTGCGGCTGCTGGGCGAGCGCGAGTTAGATCTTTGTCTGATGCGGCGAGATCGGCGCACAGTCTACCGCAGTGGCTACCTTCAGTTTGCCAACCTGACCTATCAAGGGGAGCATCTGGCCGCCTATGCTGGAGAATCCGTCATCATTCGCTACAATCCGCGAGATATCACGACCATTTACAT
>JBAUTB010000211.1:0-2884 GCA_049582005.1 Gloeobacterales cyanobacterium
CGCAACCATAAATTTCTGGAGTGATGAGGTTATTCCCACTAACGGCCAATACATAGAGTTGGCGAGTCCGTTGACGACTTCATGATTCTCTCAGAGGTTCAACTCCGATAACCTTCCAAGTCGTATAAAGAAACCATAGTTTCACTTTAGTTAGGACAATCTATTCGACCTGGAACAGTTCTGAATCATTTCCTAAGTGAGGAAAGGCAGAAGCGGCTATCGCAGTCATGTGGTTGATCGGTCTAGCACCAAGCTTGTTGATCGGGGGGATTGTGTAGCAATTCCCGAATATTGGCTTCGATCAGCCGATACCCTACGTTGCCGTTGAGCCGTTGTCGTCCCTCATTAAAAATTAGGGTAGGGCTGACAGAGACCGTATGTTCTTTGACTAACTCAAAATCCTTGGAGAGTTGAGCATAAGCTTCGCCACTATCGATCTGATCTTGGATAGCAGCGATCGGGAAGCCTAACTTCTCCGCAAGTTCAAATTGCACCCTGCGATCGGAAATGTTTGCCCGTTTGCTAAAGAATGCTTCCCGAAATGCCCAGGTAGCTTTTTCAAAAACCTTCTCTGCGGGTTGGACGATTCCCTTCATTTCCAGGAGTTGAATCGCATGAAGAAATAAATGACAGGATGTGGATGAGGGTGGCGTAAGGTTAGTCCAAATATCAGGATGAACAGTGATGTGATTGAACTTTTTCGCAACTTCCTGGACATGGTCGTTATATCCTTTTAAGCCACCGCGATCTCGCCATCGATTCTCCAGCTTTTCACGGCTGTTCCCAAAAACGGGGACAAAATGTTGCTCAATCACAATCTTGTCTTGAAAGGTTGTTTTCAACTCATCCAAACGGATTTGAGCAATATAAGCCCAAATACAGAGAACATCGGAAAAGTAAAAGATACGAATGGGTTCCATGGTTATTCCAGTAGTTACTAAGGGAGGTGAGGGGATTGCTTCCTCTCCCCCTGCTTCTACACTTCATTCTCAGACCCACCAAGGCTTTTCCCCGGTGCGCGGATCAGTTTCTGTCCAGGGCGAGATCAAAATACTATTATCGATGACTGCAACCTGGACAATCTTGAGTGGAAGAGGCGCTGGACCGCGCACCACTGTTCCATCAGGGGCGTACAGAGAACCATGGCAGGGACATTGAAACTGCTGAGCGTTCGGATTCCAAGGAAAGGTACAACCGAGGTGCGTGCAGTTATCCACTATTCCTATATGGTCAAGGGTGTGATCTTCTTTGACAATCAAGTAAGTGGGTTCACCGCTAAGACCGGCCACCAAGGCACGGGTTCCCGACTTTTCTGCCAGGATTTGTGTGGCTGGGATCGTTTTTCCTAAAATATCTTTGGCAAAGATGCCACTGCCCTCGGTTTTTTCTGCTGGAGGAATAAAGTACTTTCCAACAGGATAGAGGGCAGCACTTGCTGTTGCAGCGACGGTAGCTCCGGTGAGGAAGTTGAGGAGCTTCCGCCGCGATAGGGACGGATTTTCGAAAGGAAGACTATTAGTCATGGAGTTTCTCCTGGATTTAAATCACGTATTCGGTTCGTAAACTACTTGACTTTGCTTGAGTCGGGAAGATCGATGACCCGCTGTGTTTTCTGGCATGCTTCGTCGGAATTTCTTTCGCCTTTGTTTAGGTGAGGTGAGGAATATCACCAACAGAATCAACCGTTAAACGGTCATTGCCTTAGCAAAAGAAATTTTGAAAAACTGGCCGAAATGCTGAGACATGAGGGTTTTTCACAATGACTGGTTGGTAGAACGGGCTAAAGTTGTTGCTTGGTTTCGTTGGTCCGAATGCCCAGAAGACTGTAAAGAGCGCAGAAACCTACTAGAGCTGTCACCAGCAGGACGCTCCCTGCAATGACTAGCCCGATGCCCAAGGTAGAGCCACTGTAGACGAACAGTCCCAGATAAAACAGCACAGCAGCCAATAGTAGCCGGATCAAACGATCGAGTGAACCAACGTTCGTTTTCATAGTTGTAGTCTCCAATTTTGAAAAGATTGCAAAAACCTAGGGGCAATACTGCAGGGTATTGAGACAGGATTCCTGTAACCATCTCTAATATTACTCAATAGTTATAAAGTTGTAAAGTTAATTTAGTCTATGCAGCCCTATAAGGCAGGATAAGGCTGGAGATCTCCGGCTCCATTCCATAAACTGTGTGTGCTTGACGGGGAACAGCAGTTTGAATAGTGAAATGGATGGACAACAAACGAAAGGCTTGATATTTTATAACTATATAGTTGTATACTAGAAAAAAACAGGGCCTCTCCACTAAAAGCTCAATAGAAAGGAGAAGGAGCTTATCCGTCTAGGACTACCCTCACAAGTTCTTCAACATTGAGCATTAGCCTGGGATTCAATACACAAGGAGCACCAAAATGACCGTTAATCGTTACTTGAGGTTATTTGCCGGTCTATTCAGTTTGGTCGGCCTGACGTTGGGATACTTGGTTCATCCAGGGTGGTACTTATTTACGGCCTTTGTCGGGCTGAATTTACTGCAGTCAGCGTTTACCAATTGGTGCCCACTAATGGCTCTGCTTAGGGCTCTGAGAGTTCCTGAGACTGCATCAGGTCAATGAGTTCACTTGTGTTTATGTTTCCCGTTTTTAGGAATATGCATTATGGCCAATATCGTTGTCATCGGTGCTGGGTTAGGAGGATTACCTGCCGCCTATGAATTGCACAAATTACTGGGCAAAGACCACAAAATCACCGTAGTTTCCAAGGCCCCAAAATTCATCTTCACGCCTTCCTTGCCCTGGGTTGCCTTAGGGCTTTCTCCTCTGGATAAAATCCAGTTTGACTTGGCCCCCGTGCTTGAGAAACAGGGGATTACCTTTATTTCCCAGGAAGCCTCCT
>JBAUTB010000212.1:0-39924 GCA_049582005.1 Gloeobacterales cyanobacterium
GCAACCGTTCATTTTAAACAGCCCTGACTAGGAGGTCAATATGTAGTTATTTTGCTTGCCTTTTATCTGTGCAGTTGTCTGTCTTAACTTTTATGTTTTTTTGTCTTGACAATGGGGAGCACTTTAGCTTTCCCTAAAAGAACGATTTAGATACAGGGCCTAAGATGAAGCACTGTCTTGGGTCTCTATAGTTCCCATAGGATGATTGAACATATAAAAAAAATCTAAATACGAACAAAACTTTATGAAAAACTTGTACTGCCTGGTTAGAAGCTTCATAGTTTTGCTGTAGCAGATGCTATACGTGTGCTCTTCTAATGTCGTATATTTAAAAGCTGTGCCAATTTAATTATCTGCCAGTACCGTGGAATCCCTATCGCGGTGCTGCTCATCTCAGTAAAAGGGCCAATTCGCCCCAAACTGTCTTATCAAGGAGTACATGATGGGCCTTCGTACCTACCGTCCGATGACGCCGGGAACCCGGACACGGACCAACTCGGATTTTAGTGAAATCACTAAATCCACCCCGGAGAAATCCCTAACCAAGGGCCTGCACCGCAAAGCGGGACGCAACAACCGAGGTATTATCACCTCTCGCTTCCGCGGGGGCGGACACAAGCGCCTCTATCGGACGATCGACTTTAAGCGAGATAAGCGGGACATTATTGGAAACGTCATTGCCATTGAGTATGACCCCAACCGCAACGCTCGTATTGCTTTGATTCAATATGAAGACGGTGAGCGTCGTTATATTCTTCATCCCCTGAAATTAGAAGTGGGAGCCACGATCATTGCTGGAGATTCAGCGGACTTTTTCGTGGGTAACGCTACCCGTTTAGAGCGGATACCTTTGGGTACGACGGTCCATGCCGTAGAGTTGATGCCCGGACGAGGAGCCCAGATGGCCCGTTCTGCCGGTGCTGCAGTTCAGTTAGTCGCCCGTGAAGGTGACTATGTAACGCTTAAGTTGCCGTCCGGAGAAGTGCGGAAGGTCCGTAAAGAGTGCTACGCCACCATTGGTCAAGTCGGTAATATCGATCACAAGAACATCACGGTCGGTAAGGCTGGTCGTCAGCGTTGGTTGGGTCGCCGTCCGCATAACCGAGGCGTCACTATGAATGCAGTGGATCACCCCCATGGTGGGGGAGAAGGCAAGTCTCCGATTGGAGGACAACCTCGTACTCCTTGGGGCGTGCCTACCCTCGGATACAAGACCCGCCAAAAGAAGAAACTCAGCAGCAAGCTCATCATTAGCAGACGCAAGAGTAAATCGGGTCGTCGCTAAAAATAGAAAACGCGGGGTTTAGACTCCGCTTTTTTTTGCTTATTTCAAGGTTGAATTCACGAGTTCGATTTCAAGCGACCATTGGCCTATTGAGTTTGGGATATTTCTGGCGGAGACCGTTAATGTTCCACTGGGATGGCCGCATTGAGGCCTTGTAAAGGGTGCTGATTCTTTAATGGCATTGAGAAAACGACCATGGAAGCTATTCGAATCCCCGCCACGTAAACTTTGGACATCTCCACCAATAACTTCTAACTTTTCTGTATATCGTTGGGATCCAAAACGTGGTCCTTCGATAATAGTGTCATAAGGGAAGCGCGCTTTGATATCTGAAACGATTACATCGGGGCAGCCAGGAGACATGATGTTTGTTGCTTTGCTGAATTTTGAAGAAGTTTCTTGAGTCGCGTTTCTCTGATTTGACTTAGCCTCTTGAATAGGTAATGAAGGATGTGGAGTATTGCTACTACTCCCTTTCCAAAGCAGTACTGCTTCCTGCTGAGATAAAGACCCTGAACGCACCTGTTTTTCGAGCCAACTAGGTAGTTTTTGAGCAAGTGTGGGAGTAGCAGTAAGTAAGATAGGGAGACATAGAAGAAGTAATTTCACAGCTTTAATCTCTGACAACTATACCTAGCTATAGTTCCCTAACTTTTGGAATATCTTCTCCTCCACATATCCTTCAACATTAGAATAAAAAGCCAAAGTCTCTACCATTTCAAAAGGTTGAAGCTCTCCATATCAATGGTTTGTCGATTGCGATAGATAGCTAAAACAATGGCGAGTCCGACAGCAGCTTCGGCAGCAGCTACGGTAATCACAAAAACAGCAAACATCTGTCCCCGGATATTTTGGGGGTCTATATAGTTAGAAAATGCCAACAAGTTGATGTTGACGGCATTGAGCATCAGTTCAATAGACATCAGAACCCGTACCACATTACGAGAGCTAATTAGTCCATAGATACCTACACAAAAGAGGGCAGCAGCCAGCACCAGGAAATAGTTGAGATTCAGGGCAAAGTTCACCTTCTTATTCCTCCGAGGCTGTGCTCACAGGGAGCTTTTTGAGTGCTGGTTCCAGGTCTTCTCTAGAGCGTTCAGGTAATACCAAAGGCTCGTCCCCTGTCACGGTTTGGTCTGGGACGTATTCACGACGGGCCAGCATAATGGCACCCACCAAAGCCATCAGAAGCAACACAGAAGCCACTTCAAAGGGCAAAAGAAAGTTCGTAAAAAATTGTTCGCCAATCTTGAGGGTAGTGTTTGCAATAGGGGCTTCAGTAGAAGAAGGCCAAGGAGTGCTAAGGACTGTCGTAGCAATCAAACCAAAAAGTCCAAAACAAACGAGACCGCCGATACCATCCCGGATCTTTTTGAGGGGAACAGGGGTTTCCGGTACTTGGCGATTGACGAGCATAATCGCAAACAGAATGAGGACGTTTACGGCCCCTACATAAATCAAAATTTGCGCAGCCGCTACAAAGTCAGCATTCAGAAGCACATAAATGCCTGAAAGACAAATGAAGGTAAAGCCCAGTAGAAAAGCGGCATAGAGCATATTGGGAGCGAGGACTACACCCAGAGACGCTCCAATAATGAGAGCACTTAAGATGAAAAAACTAACGAACTGAACCCCGGTTCCTAAACTAGGCATCCTCTTTATCTCCTGGTTCTTGCTGAACCCGCTCCAGAATGGTAGCAGGTAATTCTCCTGCCCGAGCGCCACCAGGGCTATGCTCGTGCGCCCGCTCCACCGAGCCATCCGGCAAATAACCAAACTCTCGAATCGCACTTACTTCTGCAACTTGGGTAACGTTAATAGGTAAACGACCCAGCGCCACATCGTCAAAGTTCAGCTCATGGCGGTCATAGACCGAGAGTTCATATTCTTCGGTCATGGAAAGAGCGTTCGTAGGGCAGTATTCGACACAATTACCGCAGAAAATACATACCCCAAAGTCAATAGAATATGAATTGAGCTCCTTCTTCTTGGTCTCTTTATTCATTACCCAATCGACTACGGGCAGGTTAATCGGGCAGACACGGACGCAAACTTCACAGGAAATGCACTTGGGCCGCTCAAAGTGAATTCTTCCTCGGAAGCGCTCTGAGGGAATCAATTTTTCATAGGGATAATTTACGGTGACCGGCTTACGACGAATATGATCGAACACTACCCCCAAGCCTTGTCCAATATATCGGGTATTGTCAAACACTTCTTTTGCGTACCCGCCGATTTTTTCTAGAAACTTCACCATGCGTGCGGTTTTCCAGAGTAAGTTTATTTGCTTACCCATCATTGTAACTTTACTTTGCGCCACTATCAGGAAACCTCAGACCATGAATTCCAGGGAGAAAGCATGGATATTTTTCTATCCTAGGAATTGGGTTAGGCAACCGCTAAACCATAGCAGGAGCTTGCAGAAGGTAAAGAATTAGATCAAAATGCCCTAACGCAAATACTTACTTACCGCTAACAAACTACCCAAAGACCCCAAACCGACGCCAGAGCCGACTAAGATCCAGGGTAAAAGGTTAGCTTGTTCATCAGTAATCTCTAGAACAATAAAAGGCACATTAACTTGGATTTGTTGGGCAAGAAATTGGTTGGTGTAATGGAGTCCCCCCCAAGCGATCAGCGCAGCCACTAAACCGAGGGTAAGCCCTTCCAATAGAAAAGGCATATAAATCCAAATGGGAGCAGCCCCTACAAGCTGCATCACTTCAATTTCCTTGCGACGAGAAAGAACTACCAAACGAATCGTCGTCGTGATTACCGCTACCGCTGTAAATCCTAGTAAGCCTGTAACGCCCAAACCCACCCAGCGAACTGTTTTATCGATTTGGATCAAACGATTAGCAGCCTCTCCCCCATAACGGGTTTGCGCTACACCCGGTAACGCTTTGAGTTGCTCTGCAACCGTGGTCACTTGCTCTGGAGTAGCCACCTTAACCCGGAGACTATCAACCAGAGGATTTCCTTCTAGGGTTTGCGTAAGGTCCTGTTTTAGCCCCATTTCTTTTTGAAGCTGACTGAGTGCATCCTTCTTGGTTTGAAGCGTGACTTTCTGAACCCCTTCTAACTTCTCCGCATTTTGCATGAGCTTTTTGCCAGAAGCTTCTGGGGTCAAGTACACCGACACTTCTAACTGGCTTCCCAGGGTTGTTACGGCATTTTGTAACTGCCAGGAGAGCCGAGTACCAAACCCAAAAAGGAACAGCAGAATGACCAGCGTACTGACGGCAGCCCAATTCATCCAACCGCCACGGCGCAAGCCAGTCAGCGTTTCCTTGAGAATGAAATCAGCGCGGGTAAAGACCTGTTGTACAAACACCATCAGCGAACATCCAATTCAACAAGTTGATTTTGATCAAAGGTAACCACTCGCTTCGCAAAACCCCGAACAATGGTTTCATCATGCGTGGTGACTACAATCGTCACGCCCATATCATTCAGCTGCCTGAGGATTTCTAAAACACTCCAGGTATTACCGGGATCCAAGTTTCCGGTCGGTTCATCAGCCAGAAGCAAAACAGGCGTGTGCACAATCGCTCGCGCAATAGCCACACGCTGCTGCTCACCTCCAGAGAGTTGGTCAGGGAAGCATTCGGCCTTTTCCTCCAAGCCTACGATTTTGAGGGTGGGTAAGAGGCGACGGCGAATTTCAGCTTTAGGAAAATTTTGAGCCTGTAGAGCAAAAGCAACATTTTCTGCCACAGTACGCCGGGGTAACAACTTATAGTCTTGAAATACGACACCGATGCGGCGGCGTAAATGAGCCAAGCTACGACCACGCAGTTTATTTAGTTGGGTCCCATCTACAACAACGTCACCAGTGGTAGGTTTTTCTTCGCCATAGAGCATCTTCAGCAGGGTGGATTTGCCCGCCCCTGAAATCCCCGTGATAAAGAGGAAATCACCTTGGCGGATGTCCAAGTCTATGGACAAGCTTCGACCCTGCTTGTTATAGGTTTTAGTCACCTTATGCAAATAGGCAATCAGTTTTTCAGCCCCCGCGCGGGCAAGGGTTTGACGACCATGAGGCATGAGCACCGAAGAGACCTCTTCAGTCGCAAAGGCCCGTTCGCCTGGGCGTGCTTCTGTCAAAGAGGACAGAATGGAGCGCAGGTTACCGGAAGAGGAGGGGACATCCATCAGGAAGAAACTCCAGAACGAAGAACGTGCCAAGCAAATCTCGGGAGGGCGAGCATTCTACGCCAGCGCCAGGGCTCCTTATATAGACGATAAGCCCATTCCAAATTGTTGTCTCTAAACCAGCGAGGAGCCCGTTCCTTGGTGCCTGTCCAAACATCAAAGCTGCCGCCAACACCAATCCATAGAGCCTGTGGAGCAGCATCCCGCCAACGTTGGATCGTGAATTCTTGTTTAGGAACCCCCAAGCCAAGCAAGATCAAATGGGGTTTAGTTCGGGCAATATGGGCTTGAATTTCAGATTCTTGTTCTGCCGTGAAATAACCATCCTGCGTGCCAACCACGTGAAGCCCTGGATATTTCTTTTCCCACTCTGGGGCCAAGGCCTGCACCAAACCAGGAGCTGCACCAATCAGATAGACTCGCCAACGCCGTTTTCCAGCGCCAGGCAGGAGATTGGTCACAAGTTCAATACCGGGGCAACGGGAGACCTGAATTTCAGTATGTTTTGATTTATTTAAGGCCCAAACCACCCCGGAACCATCGGGGACGACCAATTCAGCACGATGAATCAGTTCTGCCAAGCGTGGCTCTTCTTTAGCCAACATGGTCATCTCAGCATTGAGGGTCACGACGTGGACCCCCAGCCCTTGTTCGCCTCGGGCGAGTAACCAATCGAGGTAATCCCCGGCAAGATGCACGGGCATACCAAGTACAGAAGAAGTAGGAAGCGCAGTCGTCAAGGGTAAGCGCCGATAACAGAGCGGTGAGGAATTGTCACTATATAAGCATTGCTCCAGCCTTTTGTCTACGCTAGGGCTAGTGTAAAAACCCTAGAGAACCACCAGTGCAGGCGCAAAACACAGTTTCCAGCTTACCCAAATTCGGGTCCGAAGTCTCAAAAGAGCTCAATCATAAGAAATCGTACTCGCTTCTACTTGGGCGGTGTTGTAAATATCGGCATCATCAATCTCAGGAGGCGCTACCGAGAGGTCTGCTCCCGTAAACGATCCGTCAAAATCATCCAGGTCTAAGTCCATCAGCAAAAATTCATCTTCCATGCAGTTCATCCCTAAAAGTCATGTCTTTCTCAGTCTTCAGTCCAGGTCCATAGTAATCGCAACGGACGGTGCAGGTTTCTGCAATAGAGATACAGTACAACCCAGACAACTCGGGGGCAATCCGTTCCCACAACCAAGCACAGAGGATTTCACTGGTGGGATTTTCCAAACCAGGAATTTCATTGAGATAGTAATGGTCTAATTTTTCAATCCAGGGATTAACCTGGGCTGTGATGTCCCCATAGTCAATGACCCAGCCGATTTCAGACTCTATTTCGCCCCGCACAAAGACTTCTACTTTGAAGCTATGCCCATGCAGACGGGCACATTTGTGTAATTCAGGAACATGGGGTAAGCGATGGGCTGCCTCAAAAGAAAAAGATTTGCGTAGCGTAAACATGGGCAACAGGGCCTACTTGCGCGCGAAGAATTCGATTCTATAATCACTTACCTTCAGACCTGTTTGTGCTTCTACTGTAGCGATAAGTTCTGGGGGCAACGCTACAACAACATCAATCAGGTTGCCATCATCCAGGCAATGGACATGGGAGTGGGAATCGGTTTTATGACCGTAGAGGCACCCCTCTGCTTTTTCCACACGCTCAACAATACCGGCTTTTGCCAGTGCATCTAGATTCTGATATACCGAAGTATGTCCAATATCTTCACCATGCTGGCGTAGGCGGTCATAGATGCCGTTCGCAGAAAGATGCTCACCCGTGTCCCATAGCAACTTCAAAATGGATTGACGTTGCTTACTTAGGCGCATTCCCTGCTCGCGACAATAGTCCAAAGCAGCCTCATAAGAATTAAGTTGAAGGGCCATAGCTCTTCCAGATACAGCATTACACCTTTATATTAACAAACGAATATCAAAAAGCGTACTCAGTATGACTTGACTTTTCCTGGACTCGATCTACACTTAAGCCATAGTCATTGTGAGTATGAGCTATGCAAGCTCAAGATGATTTCTACTGGATCAAGCTTTTCAGCCTTGGACTTATGTGTATATAAAGGTGTATAAAAGCAGCCAGGGTAAGTAGTAGACTGTTAGCCAGAGCCTCTATGGAGGAAGCCCCGTGACTATTTCCGTACAGTTTATCCAAGGGTTAGAGGAAGAAATTACGGGCGTCAGCCTACGCCAACGCAAAGATTCTCCCAATAAAATCGTTGTCCTTGTCTTTGATCGAATACAGGCGATAGAGAAACTGCGCAGTTTTACCAATGGAGTAGACAACCTCTGGCTCGTAGATGAAGAGGGCCAAATTCAAGTCTTTCCGAGTGGCATTAAATTCTTCTATCGCAATGATGATGACCTAGTCAAAGCAGAGTGCTCCATTGAACTGCGTTCAGAAGAAGAGTTTGAACGCGTCATGAGATTTCTACATCATTATGCCGAAGCCCACGGGTTCCAGTTTGAATCCCGATAGTCTACGGAGATTTTTGGCACATCGGAATATCCCCTAAGAGGCGCAAGGTCTTGCACTTTTCCTTGGAGGGATTTGCTATAAATCAGCAGCCTTAAACAAAAGAGGTTTGAAGCCATGCTTAACGGATAGGCGCCCAATCTCATCAATTTTTTCTACGGTGATTTGGTTACGACCCCAGGAAAAATTGGTGTAGAGCTGCTCAAATTCCAGCAGGATGGATTCGGCAAAACAAGCATAAATCTGACGGGCAGGATTGGCTACATGGTTGATGATATTCATTAACTTCCACTCAATATCGAGAGAGTGTTCAACGATGCCACCATCCAAGACATACACCCCCTCTCGTCGGGGAGCCTTCGCCATATTTTTGGGATAGCCTCCGTCAATATGGAGCACCCGACCTGGACCATTTTCATCGGTTAAATCAAGTCCCTGGCCCATGCTGGCAACCCAGACCACAATGTCTGCAATGGGGAGCGCTTGATGGATGGTCTGAATCAGGCCACCGCCTAATTCACTCCGCAGATTTTGGAGTCGTTCTTGGTCACGAGCAACAAGGACCAACTCTTGCACAGGAGTGTGCTCTGTCAGCCACCGACAAACCCCAGAACCAATATCTCCCGTAGCCCCAATCACCGCTATGGTAGCGCGCTTGAGATCGATGCCACATTGGCTAGCCCCTTGTTGGACCTGGCGACCCAGCACATAAGCCGTGTGCGTATTACCTGTGGTAAAGCGTTCTAATTCCAGGGTGACATTGCGAATTTGCTTGATTTTATCGAGATTGAAATTCTCAAAAATAATCGAAGAAAATCCACCCAAAGCAGTGATGTTAATACCCCGTTTTTGCGCAAAGGCCATCGCATTGATAATCTTGCGGGTTGCAGCCTTGAATCGCTTTTGAGCCAACATTTCGGGCAAGAAGCAAGATTCGACGTACTGACCATAGACTGTTTGTCCAGTGGTTGTACTAGTGACAGCCACTTCATCAACCATCTGGGGTGGAGCCACACACCAGAATTCAAGGTCGTGCTCGGCAAATTCATCGTATCCGAGATTTCTAGCTACACTTTGCGCTTGGGCAAGGCTCGTAAGATGACCAATCAGGCCAAACATGGGGATTCCGGGGTAGCAGAGGACTTAGGCAATTAGGCAATTCCTTTAGCAGACATCTGCATGACTTCACGGGTAGTAAAGCCAATATTGGATAATGTCTCACCATAGGAAATCAGGAAGTCTTCTAGGACCGCCTCGCGGTCCATAGAAAGAGCACTAGCATCTTTCTCGACTTCATTCAGCATGCGCCAAGCTACAGGCAGATTTTCTGCATTTGCCTGCTGGATTGCTTCTCTACTGTTTTCAAAGTTATCTTTCAGCCATTGTTCGCCATAGTTCAGATGAATATACTCATCTTTCACTACGTTCTCGGTTATCTTGCGTGCAAAATCATCCGCTACAGGGATATAGATGTTGTAGGCAGCAATAGCAAAACATTCAATGAGCAAAGATTGAATAACCAAACAAGTCACGATATCTTTACGGCCTTTGGCATCCTGAAAGTTTCGATGCAAGGTATCAAAAAATTCCTTCCCATAGGCCATATCAGCAGTAACCCCTAGGTTCTTACCGCAGGCTTCGAATCCCTTCGCATGCTTACGCTCCATCGCCGCTAGGCGCACAAAATCCTCTTTGTGTTCTGGAAGCAGTTCCCCCATAGTTAAGTAGTTGCTTTCAGCTTCTCGCTCTCCTTCGATCACTAAGGCATTGATGCGGCTGTAGGCATCAAGGTACTTCGGGTCCTGGTAATTGATCGCATGCACGGTAGCTTGGGTCATAGTATTCATTGCGTATATGTTCAGGATACCCCGGCTTTAGCCCACCTAGCGTTCCGGTCTGTTCGCCAAGGCAAGGTGGACAGTCAACTATTTATATTACAAAAGATTGCGCAAAAAACCTATTTATTAAGGTTTATGGTTCAACCTCTTATTTTATTGCTATATCTGATTGTTCCTCAGGGATGGCAGGAATAACCGTTCCCTGCCGATACAGCACGCTTTCTTCATCCAAAGCATAGGATACTTCTGGCGTGTCGCTCATCCACCACCCAAGAGCAGCTCCCACCTGAGCAAACACGATCACAATAGGCTCATGAACCTCTTGGGGCGGGGAGACTACTGAAAATGCACCCTGCGTAACCGCTGTATTAAAGACAGCCCGTGAACGGGCTAGAGAAACCATGCGAGTCAAAAGTCCAGTAAGTCGCCCATTTGCGCCGTTGAATTTTTGCACGGCATTTCGGTCATTAGGACGCATTCCGATGACCGTTTGGGAACGGTTAATCCGCGAGCGTTTGATTCCATCTGCAATACCTCTGAAGAAAGCCCGATTTTCAGGAGTTCCTTCTACGACAAAAACAGCTCCACTTTCGGCAGGGATAGGACCTTCGGGACCTTGTAAAGACACCTGCCCTTGGAGCGGAAAAGCGATCGCAGGCGTTAGCGTAACTGCCCAAAGTCCCATTACCAGGCAAGCCTCAGTAACGAGGAATCGAAGCATCGACTTCCGAAGTATAGGCATCTATTCCCCCCTCTACGTTGTAGAGGTCTGTGAATCCGTGTTGACTCAAGAAACTACCCATGTGCCATGAGCGTACCCCGTGATGACAGAGAACTATCGTGGGCTGATGAGGGTCTAAAGCTTCTTTAAGTGCGTCCACATTGCCAAAATAGGCACTCATCGGGAAGTTACGAAAACCAGGGAGGGAGGCAAACGCCACTTCATCAGCCTCCCGCACATCCACAAGCTGGACACCTTCTGGTTTTTCTTCCAGAATGCGTTTCAGTTCTAAGGCAGTAAGTTGTTTCATATCAAAAATATAGGGGCGAACAAAGGTTTGCCCCCAGGATTTGCAAGATTTATTGCGAGATTTACAGAATAGGCTGGGCCATCGGGCAGTAGAACATTTCCACCGCTTCTACCAAAGTGCGGACGGTCACGGTCATCGCTAATTCGTCGCTTAGCTTATTGACCGCAGAACCAATGCCTACCCCAGCCGCTCCCGCAGCCAAGGCCATAGGAATCGTAGCTGTGGAAAGACCAGAAGCGCAGAGTACAGGCACGGAAACGGCCCGACTGATTTCATAAACGGCTGCTAAGGTAGGAGCCGCCTTCTCAATCAAGCCCAAAGTTCCAGCACTGATAGGACGACTGCTCGTTCCTCCTTCGGTCTGGATGATGTCTGCTCCGGCAGCCACCAATTTGATGGCTAAAGCAGCTTGTTCATCCAGGGCCAAGATATGGGGCACCGTTACCGAGAGGAGCGTACGAGCGGGAAGCAGTTTACGGGTAGCGATGGTAAGCGCTAAGACTTCTTCGGCCCCAAAGGTACGGCCCCTAGGATAAAAGCTATCGAAGTTACCAATTTCGGCCAGGTCCGCTCCCTGTTGCACGGCATCGGCAAGAGCAACTGGCTCAACGGCAGAGACACAAATAGGCAGTTGGGTCAAGCTCTTCGCCAATTTCACCAACTCTGGAGAGCAGGCAATATCGACAAAGGTAGCTCTTCCTTGGTCCGCAGCCCGAACGACACGGGTTACCTGAGCGGGGTCAAAGTTATGTAACCCCGAAATAATCTTTACAGCCCGACCTTGGCTGAGTGCGGTACGCAGAGCGTGGGTCATCAGTGATAGGCTCCTACAGACTCAATCCAGATATAGTAACGTCCCTGCGCTGTCCTATGTATCGGTGGAAGTGTTAAAACTCATGTCCACCCTGTTCTAATCCGTAATTTAGCTACTATTTTGCGGATAAATCCAGCCACTATTGTTCAATGAGAAAAACCAAAACATGAGACAAAAGCTAAACATCATCACCCTAGGAGTCAAGGATTTTGAACGTGCTCTACACTTCTATAAAGATGGTTTGGGATGGAAAACAGCCAGTGAACTTCAAGACGACATAGCATTTTTTCCTTTAGGAGGAGTCATTCTTGCTTTATATCCTCGAGAGAAACTGGCTGAAGATGCAAAGCTGAGTGCAGAAGGCAGTGGATTTTCAGGAATAACCCTTGCCTACAATGCAAAAACGCAAGAAGAAGTAGATGAAGTTCTAAACACCGTTGAGGGTTTAGGAGCAAAAATTATCAAACGAGGAGAAAGCGTATTTTGGGGAGGATACAGCGGATACTTCACCGACTTAGATGGACATCTCTGGGAAGTGACTTGGAATCCATTTTTCGAGTTTGATGAATCAGACAATTTATTGCTACCGTACTAACCCTGTTCCTAACAATGTTCAATCAGGTGATCCAAATAGATAGTGCTTTTTCACATCACCTTGATTTCCATTTACGCTTCTCCTTTCGTTGCTTAAGAATTGACCGCAGCAAATAGAGCCGCATAATCTTCCTCTGCCAAACCGAGAGCACAGGCCGTTTCTAGAATCTTACGGACCCCCTGTAAACTGTCAACCTGCAACCCACAATCTTGAGCCTCCTGCAAAAACAGGTTCGTATCTTTGAGTAAATGCTTTTCTGAAACCGAGTGGGCAATGTCAATCGCAGCTTCTCGCAGAGGTTCCAGTTTAGCTGGGGTAAGGTCACGGCAGCTCCTTGAGTTGTGAGGTGCTCGGCAAGTCCTCCATAGAAGCATGTTAGCGTTGAAGTCACGTGACTACGGTCTGATAGCTAGGGCGAGATTTTAAACGAGCGATCCAAGCTTTAATCTCTGGATATTGGTCTAACCTAGTTCCCACCATCTCGATTCTTTCCAGGATAGGCATACAGGCTATATCAGCCAAAGAGAAAAAAGGCCCAGCTAGATAAGGACTTTTTTCGAGCGCCTTTTCTAGAAAAGCTACGTATTTCAGGAGGTCATCTTGCAGAGCTTCTAGAGCTTGGGAATCTTGCTTGGTGACAGGTTCTTGCAGTGCTCGCTGCAGTCTGTACGTCGGTCCCATCAGATAATCATCACAGAAAGCCATCCATTCACGGACTTTGGCTCGGTCTTGAGCTTGATCGGGCAATAGACACTCACCGATATTCCAGAATCGCTCCTCAAGATACTCATTGATAATATTGGACTCGTAGATAGTCGCGTCTTCATCGACCAACACAGGAACCTTGCCATAGGGACTAATCGCCAGAAAATTTGCCGGTTTATTGCTGAGATCGATGGGAACTAGCTGATGTTCTAAATCCTTCTCCAGCAGAGTGATCCGGCACCTGCGGGCATAGGGACAAAGCTCATAGTGATAGAGAATCAGGGATGTTGGGGTAGCCATATTGCTGAGTCTGAGAAACCGATTGTTTTGATTCTAATCTGGGCAACTCATGACTTAACATTAAAAAAAGGGACCTTCACAATTTTTTTGTGATACGTTAACTCATCTTTTGGATTTGGAAGATATCTTGCTAAACAATCATTTCAAAGAAATTAACACTGAGGAGAAGGCCTATTTACTAGGCTGCAACTATGGCTATCTTGAGTCCGTTTCTACACCTCAATCAGACCATGAAAATTTTCCTTTTAATCTCAGTCAAGAACTGGCCTGGGCCTTCCTCAGAGGATACTTTGAGCACTATGGAAGGATCCCGCCTGTGACCGAAAGTGGACAACAACCAACCTGCCTCCTTTCGTTCTCCTCTAAAACCATGAAAGAAAGCATCAAAGAGTTTTGTTCTATACCATGCTTGGATCACTCTGCCCATGGCAAAGAAACGCTTGAATGGCAAAGCAATAATGCCCTAGATTTTCTAGGTAATCTCTATGAAAATGCCCATTTCTTCCAACAAGAGAAAAAAGCCATTTATCTGGAGTGGGCTGGTTGGATTCCAGGCTTATCTGGGAAAAATCATAGCAAGCTAGAATCCTTCAAATGGGTAAAGCTGGATGCGGATGCAGTGGCTCCCTTTAAAGAGCGCGTATCCGACTCAGGATTTGACCTGACCCTCATTAAGAAAGCAAAACAGATCGGCAAAGTTGAGCTTTATGACACCGGGATTAAAGTGCAACCAAGCTATGGTTGGTACTTAATTTTAGCGGCCCGTAGCTCTATCATCAAATCAGGTTATATGTTGGCAAACGGCATTGGAATTATTGATAGATCCTATGCAGGCCCTATCTTAGTACCCCTGATTAAAGTAGACCCCGATGCGCCAGACTTACCACTACCAAATAGGCTTGTGCAACTCATACCGACTCCTATCGTCCATGGAGCTTTTATCCAAGTGGAAGATTTTGAAGAAACCGCGCGGGGCACAGGTGGATTTGGTTCAACAGGAATCTAGCTGCCATTAAGTAGACACTTTTTGCAGCAATACCGGACAGGATGCATGTACCCGCACATAGTCAGAGACAGAGGCTCCCAGCAAACGGTCTAGGTCCGGCAGGTTCATAGCAATGGTTGGTCTGCGGTCTTCACAACCAATCACCAGTAAATCTGCATTATTTTCGGTTGCAATACGGCATATTTCTACACCAGGTTTACCCGCCGCATAAAAAGCCTTGTAGGGGACCCCTTGCTGACGAACAAACTCAGCTGCAGTAGCTAAGATCAGGCTTTCCTCCTCAGGATTGACAATTTTGTCTATCTCCTTAGAACCCAGAGGTCTAGTGCGAATACGAATCAGGAAAAGTTGGCCTCCTGGTATCTGCTTCACCAAATCTGCCGCTGTCTTCAGGGCTGTTTTCGAAGCCATCGTGTCACTGACCGCCACGGCAATCCGATTGAGACGATTGACATACACCCCTTCGCGCAAGAGCATCATCGGACAAGAGGCGCGCTGAAAGACATATTGACTGACAGAGTTTTTGAGAATAGCAACTAAATTATTCAATCCTCTAGAGCCCATGAGCAGAAGCGAAGCATCAATTTCTTCAGCCACAGAGGACACAATATCCTTGGGGTCTCCACTCCTGAGCACTGTTCTGTATTCGTATTCAGGGCCTAACGCCAACATTGCTGTCGTTTTTTCAAGAAGTTCTCTACCGCGAGCGAGAGCCTCTGCCTGTTTATCGGAGGAAGATGCATTTCTAACGACGTGAAGAGCCGTAATCCTGGCCCCACGGCTACCAGGCAAGTTCAGAAGGACTTTGAGCATCCGGGCAGAAGCTTGAGAATCTTCCACAGCCAATAAAATGTTTTTGAGCAATTTCATAGGTATATATCAGTTTTCCTGATAAGCAGTGTAGCAGTCGTCTAACCCAGGTCAATGCAATCAAGTAATTGCGTCTTCTTCTATCAAATAAATTATGTCTCCTCGACTAAGTAAACTATAATGAAGCTATGTGAATAAGGAGTTCTACCATGACAGGTGGTCTCAGATTTGGTTCTCTTTTTAAGATTCCTCTCTATGTGGATTTCACGTGGTTTTTGGTTTTTTTCTTAATTACCTTTAGCTACGGCACCATGCTGAGTGGACAGTTTCCCCAGTGGGGTCCAGCTTTAACCTGGGGCACGGGGGTAATCCTGAGCTTGTCGGTTTTTGCCTCTGTATTACTGCATGAGCTAGGCCACAGCATCGCTGCCCAAATTCAAGGAATCAAGGTGAAGTCCATTCACCTGTTTCTGTTGGGGGGGTTGGCCCAAATAGAAGAAGAATCTAAAACACCTTGGGGGGCCTTCTGGGTAGCTATTGCAGGACCTTTGGTCAGTCTGGGCATTTTTCTGGTGATGACCCTCCTCCCCGTACAGGCGCAATCCCCTTTCGGCGTCATTGTTAGTGGATTGGCGGTCACGAACTTCTTTCTGTGTGTGTTTAACCTCCTACCCGGACTTCCTCTAGACGGAGGAAATATTGTGAAAGCGATTATTTGGGGCGTTACAGGCGACAAATACAAGGGTATTCAAGGGGCAGCCATGGGCGGTCGCCTCATCGGGTGGGGCTTGATTGGTCTGGCGCTAGTCCCTGTTCTGCTGAGAGGGAATTTCGACAATATCTGGTTTGCGGTAGTAGGCTGGTTTGTTTTAAGTACGGCTAGTCGCTATGAGCTCTATGCCAAGACAGAAAGCCGTGTCCAGAGTTTGGTCGTTGAAAGTTCTATGGCTGTTCCTACCCGTGCAGTTCCCCAATCAGATTCGGTGGAGCAGTTTGTCAGGAACTACCTCATCTCGATGAATGACCAACCCTATCCTGTAGTCAATGAAGCAAATACGGTAGTTGGTACGATCGGACCCCGTGAAGTTCAGGCTCTAGCAGAAGCTGCTTGGCCCAATACCTCTGTCTCCCAAATCATGTATCGGTTGGAAGGTCAAGATACCATCTCTCCCGGTCAATCTTTGGAAGAAGCCCTGAAACGGATCAGAGCGCGGGGATTGCAATTCTTGGTAATGGTTCGTCCCAATGGAGAATTTATGGGATTCGTCACCGAAGAACAGATGCAGTCCCATCTAGTCAGACAGCTACAGTTCTCTGGAGCTAAAAGCTAGGAACAAAGTCAGGACCACGAAAGCGGGGATTGCAGGTAAATCTGCCCCCGCTTTTTGCTGGGAAATCTTGTCAGCCCTCTAGATCTTTAATTAGTTTGTCTATTGAATTTATTAATTATGTTGTTAAACCCTGAGTGTGGTAGAAACGATTCTCCCCGGATTTCTCACAAGCCTGAACCAAAATGGATTAGAATCCAAACGGCACAAGAGTTCTGACTGATCAGCAAAAATGACAGACTGTTTTTTCAAGACTTTCCCTGGAACCACTTTGGCATCGGCTCTTCAAACCATTCTTGAACATCATGGTGAGAACTCCGGCTTCTAATGCTCATCTCCCTTGACCATACACAGATAAACGAAACAACCTTTGACGTTTGTATCGTTGGTGCGGGCCCAATTGGGATCATTCTGGCGCTGGAATTGGTCGCACTGCGTCCCGATTTCAACATTCTGTTGCTGGAATTTGGTGGTCAACGAACCACCCGTAGAAATATCCTCGATGAATCCATTGAAGTCAAAAATCTCGTTAATCATTATGCACCCTATGAGTGCAACAACAAGGGATTAGGTGGTACTTCGATTACTTGGGGTGGGCGTTGTGTGCAATATGACGAAATTGATTTTATTCCCCGTCCACCGATCGCCAATCATTGCACTTGGGATTTATCGTTATTCACAGAACTGACATCCTACGCAGACAAAACTGCCGCCTATTTTCAGTGTGGTTCTGGGGTTTTCGATCTCGCCCAACTTCCAGGCCCCAAGATCAATCCGATTGCCGAAGGTTTTATCTCAGATGAATTTACCGACACTGCGATCGAACGCTGGAGTCTACCTGTGCGTTTTGGTCAGTATTATCAACAGCAACTGTTAAAATCCCCGACTATCCATGTTTTGCTCAATTGTGAATGTCGTTCTTTTACCCCTCCCGACGAATATGGCAACATTCCATCTCTGGTGGTTCGGGATACTGCTTCTAGAACTGAAAAAAAAATCCTGGCTAAGCAATTTGTTCTGACGGCGGGAGGCATCGAAAGTACACGTCTATTGCTGAAGAATCAGAGGGTGTTTCGCCATCTCAAGCAGCCACCCTTTGCTTTAGGACGTTACTACCAAGGACATTTGGGTGGCAAGATTGCCACTGTCCAGTTTTACGGTGCCCCCCGGACAACAGAATTTGGTTTTCGCCAGGAGGCGGATGGCACCTATATTCGTCGCCGCCTGCAACTTACACCTGCAGCACTATTACGAGAAAAACTTTTAAACACAGTACTATGGCTCGATAACCCACCCTACTTTGATCCAAGTCATCGTTCTGGGGCGCAGTCTGTGATGTATTTGGCGATGATTACACCACTATTGCGAGACCGATTGGCTCCCCCTTCGGTAGCGAATTCCATCACAAATCGCACCACTTATGGGGTTGGGCGACACATTGGCAATGTGCTCAAAGATCTACCGGAGTCACTGCTGACCCCCTTGGTGATTTTTGCCCAACGATACTTACCTAAACGCAAGCTACCAGGAGTTTTTCTCTATAGTTCTAGTAATACCTATGCTTTGTACTTTCAATCAGAACAAATTCCTTCGGCAAATAATCGGATTGAACTGAGTAGAGATCGCGAATCTTTGCTCATTCACTATGAAATTAGTGATACCGAGATTGCTTCAGTATTAAAAGTTCACGATAAGTTAGCCAAAGAGTTGCAGGAAAATAATTGCGGCGAACTCAACTATTGTCTCCCCCGTCAAGAGATTCCAGCCCTGATTCGATCTCAGCCCCAAGGGGGAATTCATCAGGTTGGCACAACTCGGATTGCTAACTCCGAAGCTGACGGCGTTGTTGATCCCAACCTTAAGGTATTTGGCACCGAGAATCTGTTTGTTTGTAGTAGTTCGATTTTGCCCATCTCTGGTCAAGCTAACCCAACCTTTATCGTAGGGGAATTTTCAATACGTCTGGCTCATTTTCTTGGCCAAAAAGGGAAGGCTAAGGTTTAGTTTTTTGACATGCAGCAGGATATTCAATGATACCCAAGCAAATTATTTACCCAATCGATTACTCAAAACTTTTGGGGACCAGCGATCAGGCAGCAGCGGAAAACTTCCAGGCTAATTTCTCGCATTACATTGCCCCATCCTCTTTCTATCTGCCCTTGGGGCGAGCTCGCGCCGGAATTTATTTGTTTGTCAAACGATTTGTTGACAACGGCCGCAAGAAAGTGATTCTGTCTCCCTACACCATTCCTGATGTAATCAATATGGTGATTTTTGCCGGGGGACTACCTGTATTTGTTGATGCCCTCCCTAATTCAACTAACGTTGATACCAATCAACTGGCAGAACTAATTGATGATCAAACCGCCTGTGTCATGATTACCCATTATCATGTCAATCAAAATGAATACCGGAATATTGTTTCATTGTGTCGCCAACGGGATGTGAAGCTATTTGAAGACTGTGCGATTTCTTTGGGTGGTCAAATTGATGGTGAAACGGTAGGTTTAGGTTCTGCTGGAGGGGTCTTCAGTCTTTCTTCTTTCAAGTTCTTGAACTTTATTTGGGGAGGTGTGCTGTTTACACGACAGCAACCGCTATATCACTCCTGTAAGGATGAGGTAAGTCAATGGCCCAGATTGCGCCGCAGAGATTATATACCAGCCCTAGTTAGAACTGCGATCTATGATTTCAGTACCCGTCCCTGGGTGTATCGTTTACTGACGGCACCGTTATTGAGATACCAGCAGCGTCAGCTTGATCAACCAGTGATGACCAAATCAGTTCGTATTGAAAGTTCCTCTCTCGATCGAACTTTGACAACCCAACCCCATGGGGTTGCCTTTGCCGAATGGAATCATAAATTTGAGGGCGTGCAAAGCTACTTAAGCCACCGACGAGCGATTGCCTCTGTCTATGCGCAAAATTTTGCCGATCGGATGGTGGCAAAGGAGACCGCCCCCGCCGTGATTGCGAGTTCCTGTTTCGTCAATTACCCGATTGTGGTGCCAGCGGCCCGGCGAAATGTGATTTATAAACGCCTGTTGCTAGCGGGCTACGATGTTGGTCTTTCCCTCTATCCAAATGTGCACGAACACCCAAGTTTCAAAGGCTACGCAGGCTACTCAAACCACATTGGCCAGTTGGTGCGATCGGTGATCACCCTGCCAACCCATCCCTTGGTCACCGTTGCCTATGCTGAATCTTTGACACACCAGCTGTTGGCACTATTGTAGACCACAGGTCGCGCTTGCACGCGCATCGTTAGTTTGGAAGGTTTTGGAGCGAGCAGCGGGAATCGAACCCGCATCTTTAGCTTGGAAGGCTAAGGTTTTACCACTAAACCATGCTCGCTTACCTGGATTTCCAATTTACCATGCTCCTGGATGTCCTGGAACCCCAGGAGAGAAGCAACATCGCTACGTACTAGCCCACGTAGCGATGTATGAACCTTAATTTAATTTGGGACAAGTAGGCCAATAACGAATGGATCTGCGGGCACCAACTTCATCAAATTCACATAATACATTTCCCAAAATATGAATCAAGAGGAGCTCAAATGTAGCCTTGATAACCAATTGTTATACATGGAGATCCTTCCTACAATTGAGCATTTACCAGGGAAAGCCATATGGAGAAAAAGCTTCAAAATAGGCGCCAACAAGATCTTTAACGAAGAGAATAGAACATTAAGCCTACATATAGTGAATATTTTTATATTTCAGCAAGATAACTTGGTTGTTAAAATTGTACGTTGACCACCATTCGAATATTAAAAAGTTAGGATAAACTTGCAGCAGGGGGAAATTTGTCAGGTTCTACCACACCTAATTTCTTTCGAGGACTACACGCTCTTCTTTATGGCAGGTTCAATTTTTCTATGGCAGGTTCGCGTTCTTCTATGTCAGGAATTACATCCGATCAGTTGGACCGCATCAGTACCTTTACCCATAAGGACCGCTTGCGGGCACTAGTAATTATCAACCAGTTCTTCTGGGAAAATTTGACGCGGACTTACCGCAACAGCGCTGATCTGATAACCCTCAATGGGGAACAGGCCCAGCTGCTCATCCAGAACCTCGAAGCTCAATGGAATAACGAAGAGTTTGCTAGTCGCCAACTCTAAGTAATTGATCACCGAATCAAATGTTCTCTAAGCGCCTGGGGTACCTGAGCATGTCAAGATAAGAATGATTGCTCTCTAAACTAAACCCATGTACATCATCGAAGTCACACTCAGGGGTAACCCCTTGGGCCTTTCTGTCCAGCGCAAAGAAAAAGTAGGGGCTCATGAGCTGTATCGCCAGCTCTCAGAAGCGATGAAGCTGGGACATCCTGCAGTTCTGGAGCTGACCTGCGAACGTTCGACGGAGAAAAGAGTAGCAGTTCTAAGCAATGAAGTGACTGCAGTTCAAGTGTCTGAAAAATCTGCTTCTGGAGTAGATGGAACTGTACGGCCAGGATTCTTTGCAACGGGTGACTAATTAGGTGGAAAATGCCCCATCGGCCCTAGTCGTTCATAACCTGTCTTTCCAATGGCCCCTCGCCCAAGTTCCCCTCTTCCAAGGGTTCTCGCTGGCGGTGCCTAGGGGCCAGTTTTGGATGGTCTTGGGTAGCAATGGCTCCGGAAAATCCACTCTTTTTCGTCTGATTGCAGGCTTACTTAAGCCTCTGGACGGCACTATCGAATATTCCCCTCCCTTGGGATACGTTTTCCAAAATCCGGACCACCAATTGGTCATGCCTTCGGTAGAGACAGATGTAGCCTTTGGTTTAGCCAATGAAAGTTTAACGTCCAAGCAAATCCAAGAACGGGTTGCAGAAGCCCTAGATTCTGTCGGCCTTCTAGATTTACGCCGCAGACCTATCTATGCCCTTTCCGGTGGACAAAAGCAGCGGATAGCCATTGCTGGAGCTTTAGCTCGCCACAGCCAGTTAATACTTTTGGACGAACCCACTGCACTCTTAGACCCAGGGAACCAACAGGACTTAGTGCAACAGGTACGGCGTCTCGTAGATGAACGCGGAATCACTGCCCTTTGGATCACCCATCGCTTGGAAGAATTAGCCTCAGCAGATTTTGGCATTGTCTTAGACGAAGGGAAGCTGGTAGAGCAAGGAGTGGGCAGCTCTCTATTGCAGCGTTATAGCCTTAGTGCGTATCAATAGCTAGACTCCAACTAGACTCCTCCGCCAATTTGAACGAGGGGGAGTATTTAATCGACAGCGTCGAAGCATCATATGGTCGAAGAATGCTTTGTCTATAGTTGATGTATAGATTCCATAGATAGTTCATCCTGACATATAAACCAAAAGAACCTGATACAAGTTCCACAGAGCAGCTAAAGAAGTGATTTCATAGCCGTGGGTATTTTCTGTGGGAAAACCTAGGCAAGCAGCGCGAGCCACATGACCATTTTTAATGCACAGCGAGGCATCTGAACCAAATCCACTCAAGGTGCAATGTTGCATCGAAAGCCCTTTGGATTTAGCAGCCTGTTCTAATCGGTGGTTCAAATCCAGGGTATAGAAACTATAGTTATCTGAGCTTAAAAGCACGGGTTGCTCATCAAAAGTGATGGGATATTCTTTGGAAACTGGAGCAACTTCTAGGGCAATCAGTTCATCTGGTTTTTGATGTAGGGTATAGTGCAAAGCACCTAAACAACCAATCTCTTCCCGCGCAGAAAATACCAGATAAGTGTTGACCCTAGGTTTAGGTAAATTTTCTACTAAGAGCAACAGCACAGCCACGGAAGCCTTATTGTCTAGGGTGTAACTGGCAACTCGATCCCCCATCCGTAAAGGGCGTTTGCGATGCTTGCCAATCACGACCCGTGTACCCGGTTGCACCCCTTGAGCGGTCAAGGCTGCCGGGGTGCGAAAAGTCTCTACCCAGGCATCATCCCAGGTTAAAGGGGCATCATTTTGCTGGGCTTTTTGAGGAGATTGATGGGAAACATGGCGGGATCCAAAGGAAAGAATGCCCGGTATTTCAAGGTGGTTTCCAGTATCCGGTTCATGGCCCAGGATATCCACTACGCCTTCTCCATAAATCCAAGGGAAAGAGCCTCCCACCCGAGCTAAGCGTAAACGACCATCCGGCTCAATTCGTTGGACCATCATCGCGATTTCATCTTTGTGGGCAGTAATAGCGACTGATTGTGTATTGTCCTGGCCCGGAATGAAATAGATGATATTTCCAGCGGCATCCTGCCACATCTTATGATTGGCTTTTGCGATTCCCGATAGAAAAGTAAGAAGATACTGGTCTATTTGCGCTTCATCTCCACTGGGAGAATGAAGCATAACCAAATGTTCTATTTGTTCGTAAATTTTATCAAGATGCATTAATTAGCGGGCTTTAGTAACTTAGGATTACCTGCATTATCATAGACGAAAGGTTCCGGTCCCAACGCTCCAAACATTTGCTCAGGCGTGAATTCCCCTCGGATCAACTTGGAGAGGCTATCGGTTCCGTTGGGCTGGAAGGTAATCGTTCTTTCTACACGGTTATAGCCTGCATTGTCGGCGACTTGTCCACTGGCGTTGAGCAGTTCTACCACGAGTTGATTTTGACCTATCTTCCAACCTGTTAAATAAAGCTCTTTGCGGTCGATCGTGGTTGTACTCTGGCCATTGAGGGTATACCGGACTTTGTAGTTGTCTTTGCCTAAATTAACACCATCGACAATGTAATCCAGAAGGATGGGCTCTGCTCCATAGGTCCCGCTAGGAGAGACTAAGGTTAATAGTCCCTCTCCTGTTTTAAACTTCGGGGCATTGCGGTTACCTGATTTCTGCACATTGAACGTGACATGGGTAAAGGCCGTTAGATTTCGGTAGCTTTGGTCCCAAGGGCGTACCGCTATAACCCGAACAGTATGGGTACCTGGAGACAAGTTCAATTTCACCGGGTTTTTGAGGTTGAAGTAGCTGACAGGCGGCTCATTGTCTACTAGGATTCTCAGATGCAATCCCAATCCAGTCTTGGGATCTTTTCCTGCTGGAAAGCGTTGAACTGTGATCTTCAGGGGAACTTCGGTGGCATTAATCGTTTCCCCTTCTTTAGGAGAAACAATGGTCACCTGAGACATATATCGGTCTGTCGTGGGGGTAAGGACTGCAATAGAGTCCGGCGTTGCCACGATCGTTTGGGCCATGGCTTGGGGAGAAAAGGAGCTCAGGAGTAATCCGAAACCCACGAGGTATGGGCCTAAATCCGAAGTTTTGATGCCCATATGTTTCGACCCCCAAATACTCTGATAGATAGTTTTCAAAACGAAATAGTTTTACAAACAAACCTAATTTGCTTTTTACCATACAGCTAATCCGCTGATTCTCAAACAGAGTCAACCTTATCTGCAACAATAGAAGAGCATTTCTAGCTAGAGCGATGACTGTCCAGACTTTTGACCTCATGAATTACTTACAGAATCGTAAAGCCCTGATTGAGGAGAACCTGGAGCGCTTTGTGCCTGTTCTCTATCCTGTCCGTCTCTATGAATCTATACGCTACTCCCTACTCGCCGGTGGCAAAAGACTGCGGCCTGTGCTTTGTTTAGCCGCCTGTGAATTGACGGGAGGAACCACGGATATGGCGATGCCTACCGCTTGTGCATTGGAAATGATCCATACGATGTCGCTAATTCATGATGACTTACCCTCCATGGACAATGATGACTATCGCCGGGGACTACCAACAAACCATACGGTCTATGGTGAAGCGATGGCTATTCTAGCTGGAGATGCTCTTTTGGCTCACGCATTCCATGTCATTGCTGAAACGGAGGCAGTGCCTGCTCAGAGAGTTCTGGAAGTGGTTCGGCGTGTGGGACTGGCTGCCAGTGCTTCGGGCCTGGTGGGTGGTCAAGTGGTGGATATTGAGTCAGAAGGTAAGCAGATTTCCTTAGAGACCCTCCAGTACATTCATGAACACAAGACAGGAGCTTTGTTAGAAGTTTCTGTGGTTTCTGGAGCAATTTTGGGAGGAGCCAGTTCTGATCAGGTAGAACTCTTGTCAAGCTACGCCCACAACGTTGGTCTCGCCTTCCAGATCATTGATGATGTGCTGGATATCACGGCTACAGACGAGCAACTGGGCAAAACAGCCGGCAAAGACCTTGCACAGGCCAAAGCTACCTATCCGAGCTTTTGGGGAATAGAAGCGTCAAAAGCCAAAGCCCAGCAATTGATTGCGGAGGCTAAAGCGACTCTGAAACCTTTTGGGCAAAAAGCGGTTATCTTAGAACATCTGGCTGACTTCATCACTCAGCGCCATTATTAGAGGACTGGTTGTGTCTTCTCTATCGCCTCTAGCGCAAGCCTTACAAAACGATGTCTTAGCCATCTCTCTTCTAGCAGGGTTTACTGCCCAGGGGCTGAAGCTCATCTTAACTTTTTTTCAGACGGGCAAACTAAACCTCAGAGTTTTGGTACAGGCGGGAGGAATGCCTAGTTCTCACTCTGCCCTGATTACGGCGTTGGCTACGGGCGTAGGCATCAAGCTAGGGTTTGACAGTGTGGAATTTGCGATTGCTTCGATCATGGCCTTTATCGTTATGTACGACGCAGCAGGAGTTCGGCAAGCCGCCGGAAAACAAGCTCGCATCCTTAATAAGATGATTGAGGATTTATTTACCGAAAAACCCCATTATGCTGAAAAACGTCTAAAAGAACTATTGGGGCATACTCCAGTGCAAGTAATCGCTGGAGCAGTCTTGGGCGCGGTCTTTATGAGCTTTTTGGCCACCCGCTAAAGAAGCCAACACACCTTTAGAACATAGTTTACGTTATCATTTGGCTGTAAAGGCCATTTGTGTCCAGTGAGGAAGAAAAATCAGTACCCAGAAGGAAAGCCGAGTTTACGGGGATCGCTCGCTCCGTAGAATTTTCCACCTTTAATTTGAATTGCTTGCACCGCTCCGAGTTCATCCACCATTTTTATTTCATGACCTCTTTGTTTAAGGCCATCGACTACATCTAGAGGAAACTCTTTTTCGATGAAGATTCTATTGGGTTGCCATTGGTGATGAATTCTTGGACTTTCTACGGCAGCCCGCACTTCTAGGCCATAGTCCACCACATTCAAAAACGTCTGCAACGTCGAGGTGATAATCATCGGTCCACCGGAAGCACCGAGGATGAGATAGGGTTTTCCTTGTTTGAAAACAAGGGTTGGAGACATGGAAGATAGGGGCCGTTTTCCTGGAGCAATGGCATTGGCGGCATTGCCCACTAAACCAAAGGCATTGGGAACTCCAGGCTGCGCACTGAAATCATCCATTTCATCGTTTAGAAGGATTCCCGTTGAAGGACTAAGCAGTTTGCTCCCAAAGCTAAGGTTGATCGTATTGGTCATCGCCACGACATTGCCCTGACTATCGGCAACAGATAAGTGACTGGTTCCATGGTCTGTGGTTGCGCCGGTAGCCTGATTAAATCCACCGTAGAACTCAGGGGCTTTGGTCTTTGGATCAATGCGCTTCCGTAAACTGGCTGCGTAGGCTTTGTCTGTAAGCTTTCCAAGGGGAACGTTGACAAAATCCATATCTCCCATCACCTGGGCGCGGTCACTAAAGCTATGTTTCATGGCTTCCGTAATCAAATGCAAAGAGGCCGAAGAGTTTTGGCCCATGGCCCCGAGCTCATAGCCTTCCAAGATGTTCAGAATTTCTATGAGAATTGCTCCCCCAGAGCTGGGGGGCGGCATCGTATAAAGTTCTAAACCTCGATATTGACCCTGAATAGGTTTGCGAACTTTGGCTTCGTAACGGGCTAAGTCTTGTTCGTTCAGAACGCCGCCATTTTCCTGAATATCCTTAGCCAATCCTTGGGCTACCGTTCCCTGATAAAAACCGGCAGGACCTTTTTGGGCCACTAAAGAAAGTGTTTTCCCTAACTTCGGTTGTTGCAAAAAATCGCCTTCGCTAAGCAGCTTTCCATGGGGAGCGAAGACGGGCGACATCGTCGGAGAGGCCAGAATCGCATTCTGGTTCGCTTTCAAAATTTGGGAGAGCAAAGGACCAACGGTTACACCCTGTTCCGCTAGATGCTGGGCGGGAGCTAGAATTCTGGCCCACGGCAATTTACCATACCTTTGGTGCGCTAGGTAAAATCCTTTAATCTCTCCAGGGACCGCGATGGCTAATCCTCCGCTCTGGGAAAGTTCCGGCACCGCCTTTCCATTTCGAATAAACATATCTCGACTCGCTTTTGCCGGAGCGGTCTCACGATAGTCGATGACTTCTATATTCGGTGTCGTTGCTGGTTCTTGTTTCGCAACATTTCGCACCAACATGAAGCCACCGCCGCCAATTCCAGAGGCAAAGGGCTGGAGGACTCCAAGCGCTAGAGCAGTCGCAATAGCAGCATCGGTGGCATTGCCGCCTGCTTTGAGAATGTCTCTACCCACTTCACTGGCGTTCAGGTTATCCGAGGCAACCATACCCTTGGTGGTCACTAAGGGTGGATAGTCGTAGGCGAGCGTTGGAAGGCAGTAAGAGGTTAGGGAAACAAAGCTGCCACAGAGCCAGAGGAAAAGGCTCTGTACTCTAGAGCCCATCTACCGGAATATCCATAAACCGAGCAATCGCGGCCGCTTGGTCTTCCACCACCGCAAGGGCTGGGGGCTGTCCTACCCCTGAGAGGCGGATGTCATTTTTACCCTTGACTTTCAAATAGAGCAATCTGCGGGGGTTTAACCCCTCTTTGAGGACAACCCGTACCCCTTGAATAGACTTGAATGGGTATACCAGTTCGATTTCACGGTTTTTACCAGGGAACCCATTCCGATAAACGGTCACTTTTTGAGTGCGTCGATTAAATTCGTTGTAGCCACTCCCTACATCCCAAACAACGGTAAGCCAGTAGTACACGGCAAAGAGACTTCCAAGCACACCATAGAACCCCATGACAATGCCCTGAGGGAAGAAGGCAAGCTGAGTAGCATCGGTAAAGGGAAGCACATTATTTTTGGTATAGCTAGAGATAGAAGCCAGGAAAAATCCTACCCCGCCAATCGTTAGGGCTGTAGCGGTTAGGTATGTGCTTAAACGCTTACACCCTACCACCTCAAACCGAAGAGCCTGTTCGGTCTCTGTAATTCCCAAAACCATAGTGTGTTATGAACGATCAATCTGCATCATAGTGTGATTTTAGCGCCAAGAGTGGATCTCGTCTGCAGGCTAGGCTAGATTCAAGCTTATAAAACCCCTTTGCTGCTCGGAATAGCCCCTACCCGTCGAGGATCCATTTCCGTAGCCATGCGTAAAGCACGGGCAAAAGCTTTAAAAGATGCTTCGATAATGTGGTGAGAATTGATGCCTGCATGTTGCCGGATATGTAAGGTGATTCCAGCATGATTGGCGAAAGCCTGGAAGAACTCTCTCGTCAATTGGGTGTCATAGGTACCTACCCGTTGGGTGGGAATTTCTAAACCATAAACTAGATAAGGCCTGCCAGAGAAGTCCAGCACTACTTCAATGAGGGCTTCATCCAAAGGCGCGGAAAAATGACCAAAGCGTACCAGACCTTTGCGGTCTCCCAAGGCTTGGTTGAAAGCTTGACCAAGGGTAATCCCCACATCTTCATTGGTGTGGTGGTCATCGATCTCTAGATCACCCTCTGCCCGGATCTCCAGATCGAAAAGTCCGTGAGTACTCAGTTGGGCCAGCATATGGTCTAAGAAGGGAATGCCCGTCTGAATCCGATGTTCGCCAGTGCCGTCTAAGCACAGACTAACGTCAACATCGGTTTCTCCTGTCGTGCGGGCAACATGAGCACAACGAGCAGTGGACATAGGTTTTAGGGTTTGCATAGCATGAGGTCATTATTGAGGGTGGGCTTTAGGACTTTTAGCGCTTCTGTTGTTTCTTTTATTTGTTTTTTTATTCGTCCGTGAACCAGAAACGCTCGGACAGGTATTTGTCTGCACTATCGCAGAGAACAGAAACCACGACTCCATGGGTTAGGGCACGTGCTACCTTCAAGGCTGCTACTACATTGGCACCTGCCGAGATTCCTACAAGCAGGCCTTCTTCTCTAGCCAGCCTTTTGACCATTTTCTGGGCATCTTCGGTGGCTACTTCTATTTGTCTATCCGGCACTCCAGGATCGTAGATGGGAGGGACAATGGCTGTCTCCATGTGCTTTAAGCCTTCCAGACCGTGAAACGGAGAATCGGGCTGCATGGCTAAGATCTGAATATTGGGATTGTATTCCTTTAGGCGACGACCTACCCCCATACAGGTACCGGAAGTACCCAAACCCGTCACAAAATGGGTGATTCGTCCTTCCGTCTGTTCATACAGTTCCACGCCTGTAGTGTTGTAGTGCGCCTTCCAATTGTTGTCATTGCCATACTGATCTGGATAAAAATAGCGGTCTGGGTCCCTAGCATAAATTTCCTGAACTTTCTCAATAGCGCCGTCTGACCCTTTGGCTGGATCTGTGAGCACCAACTCTACTCCATAGGCATGCAAGATTCGCTTACGTTCTTCAGAAGCATTCTGGGGAAGGGCCAGCCGTACTTTGTAGCCCCGCGTTGCCGCGATCCAGGCGTAGGCGATGCCTGTGTTTCCAGAAGTGGCATCCAGAATAATTTTGTCAGGCGTTAATTTTCCAGAACGCTCCCCCTCCAAAATCATGTTAAGGGCCGGGCGGTCTTTGACCGAACCTCCAGGATTGAAATATTCGGCCTTCCCGTAAATCTCTACCCCAGGCGCTAAACTAGACGTCACCCGATTCAGGCGAATCAGAGGAGTGTTGCCCACCAATTCAGTAATGTCTTTCGTGGCAGGACGATAGGTGGAACGGGCAGTAGCAGGGACAGACATGTTCCGATTGTACTGGCTGTCGGTTGATTCTGCCTTAATGGTGATTTTTGAGCCATAATTCCAAAAATGATGGATGGTATGTCGTGGTGGGATATGGAAGCCCAAACAGCTTTTAGTCTCGCATCTGAGCCCGTCATTAAATTGACAAAAGGCAGCAAGAGCCTTATCTTTGTCTCCTTGGAGTGCGCGCGTAATTTAGGAAATAAGCTTTTTGGCCAACGTTATTGTGGTTGGAGCCCAGTGGGGCGATGAAGGGAAAGGCAAGATTACGGACCTCTTGAGTCGTTCTGCCGATGTCGTAGTTAGGTACCAAGGAGGCGTTAACGCAGGCCACACCGTGGTCGTTAACGATTCAACCTTTAAGCTACACCTCATTCCCTCCGGTATTCTCTACGCGGAGACCAAGTGTCTGATTGCCTCAGGGACGGTGATTGACCCTAAGGTTCTAGTGCAAGAATTGGACAACTTGCAGGCTTTAGGGATTCCTGCCGACAATCTCAGAATTTCTCAGACCGCCCATGTCACCATGCCTTACCATCGGCTCATCGATTTAGCAGAAGAAGAGCGGAAGGGCGAAAACAAAATTGGGACGACTGGCCGAGGGATCGGGCCTACCTATGCTGATAAATCAGACCGTACAGGTTTTCGCGTTCTGGACTTGATGTGTCCAGACCGCTTCCGGGCCAAACTCGATTGGGTTCTCCCCCTCAAGAATGTTCTTCTCGAAAAGTTGTACGGTCTTGAACCCCTAAATGCCGACATGATTCAAGAAGAATACATGGTATATGCGGAGCGTCTGGGGCAGTACGTTGTAGATACGGCCCTGTTCATCGATCAGGCAGTGCGTAGCCGCAAAAATATTCTTTTTGAAGGGGCTCAAGGCACCCTGCTCGACTTAGACCACGGGACTTATCCCTATGTGACCAGTTCCAACCCGATTTCCGGTGGCGCTTGTGTGGGCTCTGGCGTGGGACCAACGATTATTGACCGCGTGATTGGCGTAACTAAAGCTTATACAACCAGGGTTGGAGAAGGTCCGTTCCCCACTGAGCTGAAAGATGAAGTTGGGCAGCATTTGGGTGATGTAGGGGCTGAATTTGGGACTACGACGGGTAGAGCAAGACGGTGTGGGTGGTTTGATGCCGTTATCGGTCGCTATGCTGTGCGCATCAATGGCCTAGATTGCCTGGCAATTACCAAACTGGATGTCCTCGATAAATTGGATGAGATCAAAGTTTGCATCGCTTACAAAATTGATGGGCAGAAAGTGACAGAGATCCCTCTGGATGCTCATCTTTTTGATCGTTGTGAACCTGTCTATGAAACTTTGCCAGGCTGGATAACTTCCACAAGCGATTGTCGCACGGTAGAAGAACTACCCAAAGCTGCCTATAACTACCTAAAGTTCCTGGCTGCTCAAACGGGCATTCCCGTTGCCATTGTTTCGCTAGGCGCAGCTCGAGGACAGACCATCATTGTAGAAGACCCCATTCATGGGCCAAAGCGGGGACTTTTATACGATGGAGACTTAGCAGTTCATCCCTTAGGGGCTGAATAATAGAGCTTAGCCGCTAGACTTCTAACAGAGAAAGCGTTCCTCTGCCCGTTGGAGAGCGCTGGGGTTCTAGGATATTTCCTCGTCACTACTTAATTCCTTTAAGGTCAGTAATAGGACTCCTACGGCTGTTGTGACGAACATCAGGAACAGAATCACGCTGCCTGCGAAGGCTAAACTCCACACTCCAGATTCGATTTGGGTGGATAAGAACTTGTTGCTTTTCTCTTTCTTATCGAGATTGGCAGGAATAGTGCGGTTAGAGATTTCTTCCATTCGAGTATAGGTGTGCTGAAGCGGGAACCAAACGAAGTAGGCACAGAGAACACTGACCAAAACACTGACCAGTCGGGAAAATACCTTTTTCATGGAGTCATGTTTTTGATGAGTGAGACACCTGATAAATAGGGATGGGCTTGAATCAAGAGCAAAATACCGATCGGGGTTGCTACCCAGGGCCCCCAACCCAGTTCTCCTAGAGAAAATTTTTGACGCCCTTGCAGGATAGCTAATCCAGGAATAAATGAAGTTTGAGCCAGAACTTCTTTATAGGCCTCTGGCGCTTCTCTAAGTTTCCGTTGTTCCTGATGCCATGCTCCGAAAGGAGTGTAGAGAACCCATCCTCCCCAGAACGCTAAATCACTGAGGTAACCATTGACATTTAAGTGGGCCAGTCCAAAACAGATGAAGGCAATGAATGCGGGATGACGGGTGATTTTGCCGATGCCCCGCACGGCCAGATTACCCCCTCCTATTAGGGAGCCGGGAGGTGGGGAGATAATGCTGGATGCTAAGAAAAATACGGCGAGGGCCATCAAAGTATAGGTCACGGGTCGAGGGCCATCCTCCCAAAGCAAGGGACCCAGATGTTTGTGGCCACCGTAATAGACCGCCAACGGCACAAACGTAATCAGGGCGACCGCTGAATACACCAGCAAATACTTTTGACCGAGTTTCTCCGTTAGGATAGGGCGTAACCACGCGGAAGAAAGCAAGGTATGACTTCCCGCAAAAACGAGCCAAAGACCGAGAATGACTAAAGCTGATTCCATAACACCGGTGGGAAATACTATGTTTCTATAGGGTAGTTCTCTTTCAACAGTAGACCAGACAGTGCTCCTCAAGTCATCTACTGAAACCAATGTCTACACTTTTGCTTCACAGGGGTTTGTATACATACTTGCAACTCCGGTCTTAGTTAGGTGCAAGCTATGGAGTAAAAAAGATACAAAACATACAAAATTTGTTAAAAGCAGGAGATACGGAACCTTTGAAATATACAGCATTTCTCCTCCATCGCCATGCTTAGTAAACATCCACTACACTTTTCCATTGCGTCCTCTAAAATCTCTGTATCTTTCTAGTCTGAGTTATTTATGTCCCAGCCTACTTTAACTATCTTTTATCAGTTTGATCCTTGGGGTACAAGTATCGGAGGGATACAAACTATCGTCCGTTCGTTCATTAAATATGGCCATGACGAATTTAATATTCGGCTAGTAGGGATAGAGGATGATCCTAATGCTGCCATGGGGATTTGGAGAGAGGCTGAGTTTGAGGGGAAACGAATACAGTTTCTTTCACTGTTTGCAGTTCCTGATGATAACGTTAGGGGCTTAATTCCAACAACTATTAAGTATACTGCGGCTCTTCTTGGAAAAGATTTCTCCTCTGATTTTGTTCATTTTCATCGTTTGGAGCCAACGCTAGCAAGCTTAAAATGGTCTGGAGATAAAACACTTTTTATCCATAACGATATACGAAAGCAAATGACAGCGGCAGAAGATAAGAAAGCTATTCTTTGGCGTCGTTTCCCAGGAGTATACTTTGCTCTTGAAAGAACCTTAGTACAACAGTTTGATCAAATTTTTTCGTGCAATAGTGAATCAGCAGCCTGGTATCAACAACAATACCCAGTGCTAGCTGATCGGGTATCATTTTTGAAAAATACGGTGGATAATGAAATCTTTTTCCCGTGGTCAGCAGAAGAGTGTGATCGAAGTCGACGTGAGCTCGCTCAAAAGCTAGGAATCAATGAAGACAGTCGTTTTATTCTTTTTGCCGGTCGTCTTCATCCCCAGAAAGATCCAATCCTGTTAGTTCGTTCAATTGCAGCTTTGGATGATTCCAATGTCCACCTGCTAATTGCCGGTGAAGGAGAATTGCGTAGTGAAATTCAGATGGAAATTTCGCAGCTTGGGCTGACAAAACAAGTGACGATGCTAGGTCCTGTTGCTCAACGTGAACTTTCGCAGTTACATCGCATTGCGGATGCATTTATTTTGACAAGTTCCTATGAAGGATTACCTTTAGTAGCACTCGAAGCCCTGGCTTGCGGAACCCCTGTCATCACTACTCGCTGTGGAGAGACTCCGAATTTACTTTCTGTTAAGAGTGGATTCGTTGTTCAAGAGCGCACCCCAAATGCAATAGCTGAAGCAATTCGGAAGATTTTGTCTAATTTGACTGCTTATCCTCCTGAGGCGTGTGTACATTCTGCTCAGCCCTATGGGGCTCAGGCTGTCATTAGCTCTGTGTATGAAGATATGCTAAAACGCTGGAAAAAAAGACTGATGACTGTCTAGCCCATTGAGCATGGTCTTTTTGTATTCGGTTCTTCTACAGCTTCTCCTATTTATTTAACTGCCCGACGAGTTCAAGCAAAATTTACTTGCTTGGTAGGGAGGTTTAGCGTCAATGAATACATCCATTACCGTAGCAAAAGGATTACCCACAAAGATACAGCGGATCGAGCCTCTGTGATACACATCTAAAACCTCATAATCCTTTCTGAACCAAGTTCTCAGTCATTGCAAGTGTACCTCATAAAGCTGGGATCCACTGGAGGAGGTTACTATTAAGCACATCTATTTTTCTTGACATATTATCATTTCTATTCTAAGCATTATTCGCCTCATAAGTTTTCTAACGGATAGAATCCTTTGGCAATTGTTGCAATGTGTTTACTTTCTACCCGCAACTGCTTAAAAAATCAGAGCGTCATAGCCTATCAAATATTCCCAAAATGCCTGCAAGACAATCTGCAAGACAATCATTGTTAAGGTATGGTTACCCTGCACTGTTTGCATTATCTTGTGGGCGATAGCCTTCCAGTTAAGTTGTGTTTTCACTATATTACGTGCTGCATGAGACATCGATTCCAGGGTAGAAGTATTCTCTAGTAAACTAATAATATGATTAGCAAGTAGCTCGGGACAAAGCTGGTTGATTTTGATGCCATCTACTCCATGCTCTAAAAACTCCGGAATTCCGTTCCAATCATTGGCGGACACTATGCAAGGAACACCACAACTCATGGCATCCAATATAAAAATTCCCATAGGCTCACAATGAGCAGGAGCAATCGCTAAATCAGCATTAAGAAAAAGCTGCTCTAGTGTTGCATGAGATGAAATAGATCCTGGAGTTTCAATACCTTCTATGGAAGTTTTTAGTTTTTTACCGACCATGGTTAGAGAGACATTAGGCAATTTTTCTTTGACGAACTTAAAAGCCTTTAATACAATATCACCGCCCTTTCTTTCAAAATCCGAACCAATAAAGAGAATACGCTGAGATCCAAAAGTTTTTAGGCCTTCATAGGGTTCTCTAAAAATACTAGACAAGCCTACTGTCGTAATTTTACGTGCATCAATTCTATAATCTTCAATCAAAGAGTTCTTGACAATATCACTCATCACAAACAAATGGTGGGAACGCTGATAGAGCTGGGTTTCGCACTTTAGCCAAGCATCCCGTTCTTTGCGACTACTAAAGGTAGCCCAAGGGGTCCAAGCTTTTTCGGCAAGAGCCATCGTGTAGTCTAAGTAAACTGCATAAGGTATATCGGATCGCTCCCAAAATGGGCTATAGGTGCCAAAGATATGAAAAACGTAGTCTGGAGTGCGCTCCAATTGACTGATTCGATGCTCTGATCGTTTTGACTTGAGGATAAAGGCCCCTGCATTTTTTTCAAATAAAGAGTTAGCTTTACTACGAGAAAGCATACGCATTGTGTAAAAAGCTTTGATGAATTGTTTAATGTACTTTTTCTCATACCATTCCATCTCCCTAGGAAGGAATTCTATATTTTTTAATTGGTTAGCCATTTCCACAAAAAGAAACTTGCGGCGATCTATAAAGACATTTTCGCCTGTTACTAATAGATTCTCGATTTTCATTTTTTCTCCTTTTTCTAAGAAAAGATATCCTATTGCTCTTTCAATAACTTCTATAACTTTTTGCGGAAGTGATCATAGTAAGGTACACATATTTCCCTCACCACGACAAAGGGCCGAGAAAGCAGGAATTAGAGAGGGGTAAATCCTAAATGACTGATACAAAATCCTTGACTCGGATCTCTGAGATTAGGACCAACAATGCGAGAGAGTGATTTCCAAGTTGGTTGATCCTTAAATCGACCGCTTAGATATCGTGTTGACTTCTAATTCATAAAATGCAAATGCATTAATTCTTCGCCAGTTTCAACGGTTAACTATCCTCAATGCCTAAACCAATCAATTGAAGTTCATCGTTTTCCGCAACTCAGATCTGAGTCGGCGAATGGAAATAGATCTGTTTAATTCACTTACTAATCAGAGTGGTAAATGGTTAACACATGGAATTTACTAAAAGGCCTACTAGAGAGATCTTCAGCAGAAAGTGTTCACCATAAAAGTGCTCTCAGTGATAAAACCTTCTGATTATTTGACTTAATTCAAATTAAATATTCTATTGGTATAAATTAGCAGTTTTGACTTTAAAGGGTTAATTTTTTTTCTTCATATTTTTAGTCTTGTGCCTCAGCAATTTACCTATAGTAAGGATAAATTTATAAATTTTCTTTTGACTTCTAGACATGATACCTTGTTTCCACATATGGGCCGTACTAAATTCATTCTTGATAAGAAGTTTTAAAAATAAAGAAAATGTTAATTCTGGAGCAATTTCAAGCCAAATTCTCTCTACTGAATCACCAGCAAAATTGAAAGAACCGAATGAACTTGCTTCTTCTCTGGATGGGACATCAATAAATGTTCTTAAAACAGACTCACAAACATATAAAAATAATTCAGGTTTACAGTCATCAATATGAATTACAGATGAAAAGTTTTCTGTAAATTTGACAATTGCTTCTTGTTGAACTCTAAGCCCCCAATTTAATGCTTTGCCATTGATTGCTTCACGTAGAATGGGTATATACTTACCACCATCTTCTTCAAATCTAATAGTGCTCCCGTGATCAGCAGCAGTAAATACTTCTAGTAAATTTTTTTCGTAAATGTATTCACCAAACTGTCGACAACATACAGAGGAATTAGCTACATCATAGTAGTATGCTAATGAGCGATCTGTTGGCAATCCTTTCACATGTCGTTGAACTCCAAAATAGAAACCATGAATGCCATTTTCAGGATATAACCCTGCTTTACAAAGCAGATCGCTCAACGCTTTTTGTAAAGTACAATGCCATCCGATATCTACGAGCCCGAATGGAATTCTGTCATCTAGACCTTCCTGTTTAAAGTAACTAATTATCTTGCTACGGCAGTTCTTAGCGGTAGAAATAACTAAATTTGATATTTCAGGTTCTTGGAATACTTGCTTTAACAATTTCCGATCTTGCTTGTTTAATTTTCTCTCCCACATTTCTTCTGGAAATCCATGGCTCAATAACAAAGTTTTAATTTGCTCAGGCCTAATGTTTACCTCATCACAAGCAGAACGAACTGTCCAGCACACAAAATGTTCTTGAGCAATTGATTCAATGACTGGAAATCGCCATGCCTGCCGAGAACCATATAAATAACGACAATCTATACTGTAGCCCCAGTTTTTACACAGAATTTTGGCAATTTTGTGCAGTATCTGACCATCTCTGGCAACGAAATAGAGTCGTTCAATTCCTTTACTATTGGCTTCCTTGAGGCACCAGTTAACAAAGCCAACTAATACGGGAGCAATGACGCTAGTAGCAGTTTCCCATATTACTTGTCTGTGACGATCCTCTTCCTGACATTGTAAGCGTGTCAGCCTACTGGCACCTGCTAGTAGAGAACGGAATTTTAATGGTACTTGGTTGTTTTGTGAAATTAATTTCTCGTATCGATTTAGGTGAGTCTGGGTAAAAAGTTGAGCTTTAATGCCAAGTTTTTTGGCAGCTTTAACGTCACTATGGGAGTTATCACCAATATGATCCAACTGTGATGCTGCGATCGCTTCTTGTGCCAGGCATTGCTGAAATAACTTACCAGATCCCTTAGTTACTCCTAATTTAGAGGAAACATACAAAACATCACCATCTGCCCAAATATTATGTTCTTTCAAAAATAGCTTAATTGTTTCTTGGGGGAGATACATATCGGAAATATATATCACCCGTTGATTTTGCTGGTGCAGACCTTGTATCTTTCTTTGGCTTGATGGTACAGGACGTAAGCTGGATAATTCTAAATTTAGTTCTCTTTGTTTGGCTTTTTCTACATCATCTGTCGTCCAATCCAAGAGTGTTCCTATTTGGTCGTATATTTGTTGTAAAGTTATATCCTCTGTAGCTGATGAACGCCGTGCATTTTTCTCAGCATCTATTCTTAAAGTACACCAAGTCTCGGCTGAAATCGGAATTAAATTCTCTTTTTGTAATTGGCAACCTAATTCCCAAAATAAATCAGTGGGTTTCGTCCAGATACGAGTCAACACTGTATCGAATACGTCGAATGAATAGGTTATATCTTTTATAATAGAACTCATTTGGGATCTTGATTATAGAGGGGCAAGTGATTTTCTAGGTCTATGATTGATCAAGTCTACGACGTGTTTGAGCACTTCTGGCTTCACAATCTTGAGGTTTGTCCTCTTGGGAAAGAATTGTATGAGTAACCCATTCATGTGTGCAAGCACGACCTTCGGTCTATATTTAAGCAACGTTCCCAGGAATGATTAGGATTAGCGAAGAAACAGGATATAATTAAGGCTTCAGCCAGTTTCTGATATCCGCAAAATTCTTTGCCATTATCTAATAGTTATCGTTTTACGCAACATAGATTTGAGTCAATGAATGGAAAGAGCTTAGTTTAACTCACTTACTAATCAGAGTAGTAAATGGTTATGTTTGCGATGCACACATACAGCGGATTTCAGCTTGGTGAAGTGCATTTGCAATGACTAAAAGCATAGTTTAGAAAGGATTATAAGATTTTCGGTGTGTATCACAGAGGCGCGATCCTCTGTAATTCATCGAATTCGCTAATAGGCATACTAGAGAGATCTTCAGCAGAAAGTGTTCACTATAAAAGCGCTTTCAGTAATAAAGTCATTGACTATTTGATACTAACAGGCTTTCGATTAAGTATGGCCTGCTGATAGAGCTTCAGGTGCCTCTCAAGGCATAGTGCTTTCGAAAATTTGTTTTCAATATCGCGACGTGCCTGTTGACCCATTGCTTCTATGTTATCAGTCTGCAATGCTTGACGTAATACCTTGTTAAGCGCGTTTTGATTTGACGGTTCAACTAGAAAACCAGTCTCGCCACTGCGAATCATTTCAGGAACTCCACCAGTTGCAAAGCCGACAACTACAGTAGAAGAAGCCATTGCTTCTAAGACGGTTAAGGGTAAATTATCTGCCAGAGAGCAAAAGAGGAGAATATCTGATGCAGAATATACCTCAGCTAATTGGTACTGATTAGTGATAAAGCCAATGTCCTTAGTTTCCAAATCTTGAAGGTTCTCCCTGATGTCTTGAGAGTTAAGTCCAACAGTTAAAATTAAAGGGTGGAGATCGCGAACACTATTTAGGGCAGAAATTGCATGGTGGACTCCTTTTCGGAAATCTTTAAGAGAATGAGCCGAGATGACTACAACCTTTTGATTCGATGAAATACAGAGCTTTGCTTTTGCTTCGCACTTACTTAGCGTTGCAAATGGCTGTAAATCTAGCCCATTTGGAATCAATTTTGGTGTCAAATTAAAGTCTACAGATAAGCTAGCTTGTTGAGCTATCCAATGGCTAGGAAATATATATTGCACTTTAGACTTTTTTGCTAACAAACGATTAATAGACTGAATCAATCGACTCTGATCTCGCAGTTTATCATTCCAGGTATTCTGTAGTAGTTGAGGACATTTATGGCAGGAATGGATAAATTTTTGACATTCCATTGGATATAAACAGCCACCTGTAAAAGCTGAGCAGTCATGTACAGTAAAGAAAGTAGGCTTATGCGTGCTAACTAGTCCAAGAGTTAGTGGAGCAATTGAATAGTAAAGGTCATGAAAATGAATAACATCGTATTGATCTATTACATGCCTAAGATTTATAAAATATTCAGCAGGCAATAGTTCTCGGAAACCACAGCGACGGGTCAGAGCGTGAATCTTACGACATAGGTTTAGAGATATACCTTCTCCGTAAAGACTTTTCTGAAAGGATAGAGGTTTACTATTGGAGGCACTTACAAATTGGTGGGAAGGAATAGCAATAAAGTGATCGGTTGGATGACCTGCTTCATTGAGCCAAGTAGCCAGATCCTCAGCGACCCTACTTGCACCACCACCAATTCGATCTGTTTTGCTAATAACTGCGACTTTCATTTCTTTGTAAGATTAACCATTCTGGGATCAAAAATTTCTTGTTTATAGATTGATAATAATACAGGCTTTGACAGACTGGATTCTTAAACATTGTTGCCAAGGTGGTGGTGCATAAGTGAGACTAGAATGCCATTATGATGCCGACTCTGGAACAAACCTAACAGCCAGGTTGTTACGCCACAAGAGATCGTTAGAGTCTTACTCACAAAACTTGGATTTGCTTCCTTGAATGATTTGACTAACTATAATAATTGCATTCCAATATTTCCCCAATCTAGAAACATGCTCATAGTGCAAAGGATCATCACTTTTCACAATTCCTACTTGATTAGATAGTTGAGGGCTGCTATAGGAGTGCTAAAAATCTAAATTAGCAATACAAATGCATAGAGTTTGACGCTCTAAATGTTGAATCGTTGTCCTCAAACGAGTTTTCCATATTGCATCTTGAAATACTGGCAAGTGTTCGGCCCTATTAAGGGTACCTCTAAAAAAAGATTTTCTTAAAGAATTGGTTTGACAATAGTGCTGCTCATCCCGCAATAAAAATTGAATGACAGAATTTGACGAAAATGCGGCTGTAATGT
>JBAUTB010000213.1:0-5246 GCA_049582005.1 Gloeobacterales cyanobacterium
ATCACCTCCTGTTTCTTTTGTCGAGTGATTAGCTAACTATTTGGGACCAAATACTAGACGCGTTTTATCGGCATATCACCGAGACTATGACCACAATCAGGCAACACTCATAGGTTCATAAGAAGATGGCTAGAATTGATCAGAAATCGCGTACCCATAAGATGGGCAAGTGGCTCTATCCAGGCATGCGAATCAAAAGATGGCTTTTTCTTTTTGGACTTGGAACGCTATGCATCAGTGTCGGTTTAGGGATTTGGATTGACCTCAAACCTGTTTTTTACACAGGTAAATTTTTAGGTGGAGCTGTCCAGACCCTCGCCAAAGCTGTCCCTAATGACATCAGTGGTCCGCTGGTCTTAATCAGTGGATTAACTCTTATGTTTTGGGGATTTCGCCAAGCAGTTTCTTCTATTACAGAAGTGCTGGGCCCTGAACATGAAGATCTGGTGGACCTGATGTTTGAGCGTAGACGTCTGACGCGTGGCGCCAAGATTGTAGTAATTGGCGGTGGCACGGGGCTTTCTACTTTGTTGAGGGGACTTAAGGCATTCAGTTCCAACATCACGGCGGTGGTTACCGTTGCTGATGATGGAGGTTCTTCCGGACGCTTGCGTAAGGAATTTGGAGTCTTACCTCCTGGTGATATCCGAAACTGTCTTTCTGCTTTAGCAAACGAAGAAAAATTGATTACAGAACTCTTTCAATACCGCTTTACCAGTGGGGAAGGATTGGCTGGGCATAGCTTCGGCAACCTGTTTTTGACGGCTATGGCGGATGTCACAGGAGACTTGGAGAAAGGAATTGAGGCGAGTGCCCGAGTCCTCGCTATCCGGGGAAGGGTTTTACCCGCCACATTGGAGGATGTGCGGCTCTGGGCTGAATTTGAAGATGGCCGTCGTGTAGAAGGCGAATCCAACATCCCGGGAGCCGGAGGCAAGATTACACGGGTAGGCTGTATTCCTGAATCTCCAAAAGCTTTGCCTGAAGTCATAAGAGCGCTTCAAGAAGCAAACTTGATTATTATTGGTCCCGGTTCTTTGTACACCAGCGTGATTCCAAATTTATTGGTCCCTGAGATTGCTGCAGCAATCGCCGCCAGTGATGCCAAGAGAGTTTATATCTGCAACATCATGACCCAGCAGGGGGAAACCGATAACTTTAGCGTGGCTGACCATGTTCAAGCCATTGAAAAGACCGTCGGCTATCGCATTTTCGACACGGTCCTTATGCAGAAAGATAATCCTAAAGTTTATCTGGACAAGTACCGCCAGGAGGGTTCGCAACCGGTGCGCATTGACCGAGAGCGTCTGGCCTTGATGGGAATTCAGCTTGTCTTGGCCCATATCATTGAAGAAAACCAGGAGAAAGCAACCATCCGCCACAACCCTCGTCGTTTAGCCAGGGCAGCGGTACAGTGGTACCTGCGCAAGATCCAGGCTGTCAAACAAGCTTCGTAGCGATGGATGTTTAAAAATTTCTGGAGCCGTTGACGAGGATTAAACTCGTGACCTCACCCTTGCCAAGGGTTTGCTCTACCTGACTTTTCCCACTATCTTTTTGAGGGGTAAATCTGGAGTTGATATGGCAGCCTGAAAGCCAGATTGTCTCGTCATCGCTTCTCAATAAGCCCAAGCTAATGACAATAAGCCTTGGATCTGAAATCAATGCATAGCAAGGGTTCTAGGACTTAGCAGGAAAAGTCAGGGGTGTATCTGCTCTGGGTGTATGTGAGCACATCCCGTAGAGGAGGTCGATTGGTCTATAACGCACTATTCCCGCTCAAGACCATGATGGAGTTCCTTTCCCAGGCAGTTGAGCAGCATTTTCCCCCAAGACGTGAAATTCATCTCCCTGCTAATTCATGATGTTTTCGATCTACTGAGGCTAAGAAGCCTATTTTCATCGGGATTGACTACCCACACTTATGACTTTAGACACAAGTGATTATACGGAGTTTCTAACCACATAAATTATGTTAAATTCACTCCTAAGTTATTGACGAGCGTGGAAGTCCCACGCCTTAGTCATAGGTTTTGCAAAGGGATGGATAGTGCGTCCGGTGCAACGGGCATCACTGGCGAATTCCTAATTATAATCAACTTCAAGGTTAAAGTTATAAACTTCTATGTTGAAAATAGTGTAATGCGGATTTCATATCTCTACAAACTACGACCAACTTCTAGTCAAATTACTTTGATGAGTGAATGGTTTGAATTATTGCGTAGAAAGTATAATTATCGTCTAACAGAGTGGTTCAACTGGTATGAGCGGAATAGATCTCTAGCAAATGCATGTCCTTTAATTTGTCACCTACCAAAGCTAAAAGATAAGCCTGATTTCTATAGTCAAAAGCGTGATTTGGTTAACTCAAAGATTCTATTCCCTGAGTACAGCGCCATTCTCACTCAGGTATTACAAGACTGCATCGAACGGGTAAAGAAAGCCTTTGACAGGTTACTGAAAGGGGATAGCAGTGGCAAGAGCTTGGGGCGGCCTCAGTTCAATCGGTTCAAAGAGAAAGGACGCTATCGCTCCTTCACTTTCACGCAAGCCAAACAGGTCTGCATCCAGGGTAATCGAATCAACTTACCAAAGATTGTTGGCTCTATCGTCCGAACTATGCTAATCCTTGCTAAAAAATGCATGAAAGCCTTTCTTGGCATGGATTTTGGCCGCGAAAGGCAGCTTGTTAGCTTTCAGGAGCTAAAATCCTTATTGCGTAAGGCTTTTCACTTAACCGAGGCTTTAATAAGCATAAGGGGATCGATAGAGCTAGATTGTTGAAGTCGAGCTCTTTCGGCATCATCCTTTGCCTGAAAGAGTCAATACATTAGCGAATACCAACTTTTCAGGAGTATCTTTATGGAAACAAACTACGCAGAATATTCAGAATCCAATAACTTTCAAATGTATTGGTCCATACTGAGGAGGCGCTGGTTGTTAGGCACAGGTGTTTTTGCCCTTGTCTTTAGTTCAGTGGCTATTTGCGCCCTTTTGCAGCAACCCTCCTACGAAGCTATCGGCAAAATTCTCCTCAAGCGCAAAGATACTGTCGCTTCCTTAACAGGATTAGGGGGGGAAAGCAGGGGAGAACTGCAAACCTTAGGTCAGACAAAAGACCCTATTGATACAGAGCTGGAAGTGATTACCTCTGATCCTCTCATCCGGAAGACTATAGAAGGCTTGGACTTAAGGGATAAAGATGGCAAACGACTAACCATAGAAGACTTTATGAACAAGCTATCCGTAAAGAGTGTCAAGGGTGCCGATGTACTCAAAGTTTCCTACGTCGATAATAATGCTGCGCGGTCAGCAGCCGTTGTAAACTTCCTCATGCAGTCTTACCTGCAGAAAAATCTTTACGCTAACCGAGCTGAGGCTGTTTCTGCGCGAAAATATATTGAAGCTCAACTCCCAACAGTTGAGAAAAAGGTTCGTCGTGCAGATGCTGAACTGCGTAAGTTTAAGGAAGTCAACAAAGTAGTATCCCTCAAGGAAGAAGCCCAGTCAGCGATTTCGGTCATTGCGGAACTGGAGAAGCAATCTACCCAAGATCAGGCTGAATTAGGTTATGCAGTAGCTCGCTCTAATACGCTGCGTAGCAGATTGGGCATGAGCTCGAAAGATGCGATGACCCTTGGGTCCATTAGTCAGTCTCCTCCGGTACAACAAGCCTTAGAAGAACTGCAAAAGGTGCAAGGAGATATTGCCATCCAGTCTACTCGCTTCACTGAAGAGAGCCCCACTATTGTTAGCCTGAGGCGCAAAGAAGAAGCCTTAAAAACTTTGCTAAAAGGCCGTGTCAAGGGTTTGCTTGGCAAAGGGAAACAAGACATTGGTAACAACCTGCAAGTGGGTGAGCTCAGAATCAAAATGACGGAGGATTTGATTAAGTCAGAAGTTGATAGACTAGGCTTGGCAAGCCGAGTAGCGATCCTTTCCAGCAGGCAAGCCGCATACAAGCAGAGAGTTAGCGACATTCCTAGATTGGAGCAAGGAGAGCGAGAACTATCACAGGCTTTGGAAGTATCTCAAGCTACCTACGGGCTTTTGTTGAAAAAACTCCAAGAAATCCAGGTGACAGAAAATCAGAACATCGGAAATGCTCGTATTCTCGCAGAAGCAATAGTCCCCGAAAAACCTTCAGGTCCGAAAACTCCTGCAAACTTGGCAGCTGGAGCCCTCCTGGGGGGCTTGTTTGCCTTAGGAACTATCTACATCTTGGAAGAACGCGATAAGTCAATTAAAACCGTTAAGGATGCCAAACAATTATTTGGATACCGCTTACTGGATCAGATCCCTTTTTCTGAGTACAAGCTGCTTCCTGAAAATACCTTAGAGGGTTCGCTTCCCTCTGGTGTTAAAGTTCCAGCCTTGATCGCATCCCCCCAATCTCCTGCGGGTGGAGCCTATCGCATGCTCCAGGCCAATTTGCGATCTATGCATTCGGAGAAAGTTTCAAAAATAAAAACCGTTGTAATCAGCAGCGCTGTTCCCAAAGAAGGTAAATCGACCGTGGCAGCCAATCTAGCTGCAGCCATTGCCAAAGTCAGTCGTAAAGCGCTCCTGATCGATGCGGACATGCACCGTCCTTGCCAGCATGAAATATGGAGTATTCCCAATCAGATTGGCTTAAGTGAAGTAATCATGGGGCAAGCCACAACAGAAGGAGCGATACAGAAAGTACTGCCCTTTCTTGATGTACTGACGGCAGGGACTCAACCGCCTAGCCCACTGGCATTGCTTGACAGTGAGGTCATGTCCTCTTTCCTGAAGCAAATGTCCGAGATGTACGACCTCATTATTTTAGATACGCCCCCGCTGGTCTTGGAAGCGGATGCCACGGTGCTCGGTAAAATGTGCGACGGGTTACTTTTGGTTGTTCGTCCTGGCGTAGTTGACTCTGTGAGTAGTGCTAGGGCTAAAGCCCTTCTTGAGCAATCGGGACAAAATGTCTTAGGTCAGGTGGTTAATGGAGTCATTATAGAAAATGAGCCTCACAGCTACTACAGCTACTACAGCTACTACCAACAAGCGGGAAGTTAGTAACGCAAGTTGCTAGTTATCCCGAATAGGGATTGAGCAATAAAATCCTCTCCAGAAGCCATCACGCAAGGAGAGGAGAAAAATTACGGTCGGTTCGAGGATTTTGAATGGTGCAAAGGAATTAAAGGCATACCCGACAAAGGATAGAGCAAACACGCTAGAGGATAACGGGCAAGGGTCATTGAAGTAGTCTGTAGAGC
>JBAUTB010000214.1:0-1682 GCA_049582005.1 Gloeobacterales cyanobacterium
GCATTAACGTAGTGGTGACTTTAGCGGATGGCGAGGAAACCAAACTATGGGGTGACCCCGGCGACCCTGCCTTAACCCCGCTTAAAAAAGGGAATGCTGTGCAACTGGTGAAGAATGCCAAGGGTACAGGCTATTCCCTTCTGGATACTTCACCAGGGACCCCGGCAGCTCCCTCGGCCCCGGCCCCCGAGCCAGAGTATAGCCCACGGCAGCGGGAAACCTGGAAACCCTGGACTGATGAAGAGAAGAAGCAATTAGCGGCAAAAATTGACCAAGAAGCCGATTTGATGAAATACTGTCTGAAAATCGTAAAGAAGGAGTTTTTTGATAGTGGCTTGGTAGAAAATGAGGCGTCTGTTTGTTCCTTGGCTTCCGTTTTGTTCTCTCACTGGAAAGGAGAAAAATTAGTTAACTAAGGAAAATTAGCTATGAGCAAATCGAATCAACTCCAACATGATGAATTAGATACTTTACTGAACTATTCAGGGTTAGTTGTAATCAATTACTGCGCAACTTGGTGTGTCCGCTCTCATATGATGAGTCCTGGTTGACAAGTATATGAAACACCTTTTGATTATAGATGATGACACCCGCTTTCTGAACCTGATGAAAGACTTTCTGGAAGAGCGAGGTTATCAATTAAGTCGGGCGGTCAATGGAAAACAGGGTATCGAAATCGTTAATCGACTTGCGAGAGAGTCCCGTCCCCCAGACTTAATTCTTTGTGACGTGATGATGCCCCTAATGGATGGGTATGAATTTGTGCGTACGCTGCGAGCGATAGCTGGTCGTAAACTCCTTCCGGTTATCTTCCTTTCTGCCAAAGGAGAGCTCAATGACCGGATTCAAGGGCTTAAAGAAGGAGGAGACGCCTATCTGGTAAAACCTTTTGAACCCGATGAATTGCTGGCTTTAACCGAAGCGTTATTGCGCCGTTCAGAGCATGGGCAAATCTCAGGTAGTGGCCAGGAAGAAGGGCACAATTTAGGCCAACCTGCTATCGCTATCCAATTTGATGTAGAACTCACCAAAACAGAAATTAGAGTACTCAACTATGTGGCTCGTGGCCTTTCCAACAAAGATATCGCAAAAGAATTATTCCTCTCTCCACGGACTATAGAAAGCCATGTGAGTAATATGCTCCAAAAAACCATGCTGATGAATCGTACTCTGTTAGCCCGTTGGGCCATTGAAAGTAAACACATTTAGGGATTAGGTTGCTTGGATAGTCTTCACGCTCAAGCCCTCAGATAGCGCTTTGAAACATGCCTCGACTACATACTTCTCCCCGCTACTAACCATACCAATAAGCTCATCCACATAAAAATCCCAAAGGCCAAAATACATACGCTCACACCTAGCGCATATCGTTTCCACCAAGGTAGCAATGCTGGATAACTAGAATCCTCCTGAGCCTCTTTATAGTAGAGGTTATAAATGATGCGTGTCTCGTCATTCGATAGAATAGTATATGCCAAATTTATTTCCTCAAAGCGCTCTCTAGCACCTGGGTCTTTACTCACATCTGGGTGGTACAGACTAGCCAATTTTATATAGGATTTTCGAATTTCTTCTTTATCCGTTTGTGGGTCAACATTTAATATATTGTAGAAATCTTTTCCCATAAAATTAGGTTCTACCGTTTGAACTATGCAAGTTAGGACTAGTAAAAAGGGGGGTGT
>JBAUTB010000215.1:0-5428 GCA_049582005.1 Gloeobacterales cyanobacterium
AGGAGGCTTCCTGGGAAATAAAGGTAATCCCCTGTTTCTCAAGCACGGGGGCCAAGTCAAACTGGATTTTATCCAGAGGAGAAAGCCCTAAGGCAACCCAGGGCAAGGAAGGCGTGAAGATGAATTTGGTGAACGGGGGATTAAGTGGCTGACCAATGCAGCGATTCAAGAAGTCACGCCCACAGAAATAAAATTAGCCGATGGACAGGCCCTATCGTACAAATACGCGATGGTCATGCCTTCTTTTCTCGGTCCTGACGTGGTTCGCCATACTCCTGACATCGGAAATGCCAAAGGGTTCGTGCCCGTAGACAAAGTCTGGCAGCATCCCCAATATCCCAATATTCATTCTGTCGGCGTCATCACAGCCCTGGCGCCAGTGGAAGAAACGCCCATTCCTGTAGGAACGCCTAAAACCGGACAGATGAATGAATCCATGGCTCTTGCCGTTGCCCACAATATTGCTGTGGATTTGGGAGTCCTTAAAGACAAGAAAGTAACGCCTACGTTGTCTGCGATTTGCTTTGCGGATATGGGAGACCAAGGAATTGCTTTTCTGGCAGACCCTGTGATTCCGCCCAGAAATAAGTCCTATGCGGCGAAAGGGCGCTGGGTGCATTGGGTCAAAATAGCTTTTGAGCGCTACTTCTTGCAAAAGATGAAGGCAGGAATTGCCTTACCCTTCTATGAAGAACTCAGCTTAAAAGTGCTCGGCATGGAAATGACCGAAGCATTACCTGAGGAGAAGACTGAACTTGAGGAAGTGAAGCCGTGAAGTTAAGCGTTTTCATTGCAAAGAGAGGAGTGCTATGACTGAAGTAACTTCAGAATCACCAACTAAAGAGAGATTCCGGTTAAAGTTACCACCCCATAAAGTTTGGTGGTCTATTGCTGGAATTGCTCTGGTATTGGCTGGGGGGATCTGGACGACACAACATTTCAGTCAAAGCTCTCCGGATAACAAAACAACGCAAAGAACAACGGTTGTTCCTCTGGCTGTAGAAACTTTGACGGTGCGACTAAAAAAACTCCCGGACAGGCTGGAGTTATCCGGAACGATTCAGCCCGTTGACAGTGCCGTTCTATCTACCCGCGTCATGGGACGCATCAAAACCCTGGCTTTACAAGAAGGGGACCGGGTCAAAAAAGGACAAGTCCTTGCCCAAATCGATGTCGCAGATATAGCGGCCCAAAGTGCACAAGCCCAGGCCGGAGTTGGCCAATCCCAAGCGGGGCTTGCCCAAACAAAAGCTAATTTGAACCAGTTAAAGTCTCAACAAGTGGAGGCAAGGGCTTCCTTGAAGCTGGCCAAAATTAACCAGTCACGGACCGCCCAATTGCGTAATGAGGGAGCTATTTCTCAGTCACAACTCGACCAGGCGAACACAGCTTTGGATGTTGCCCAGGCGAAAGTAGCCCAAATAGAATCGGCTATCCGCCAGGGAGAAGCCGCGATTACTCAATCCCAGGCGGCCATTGCTCAGGCTAAGGCCGGGGTAGGAGCCACTTCTGCAAATATTAGCTACGGGGTCATTCGAGCGCCTTTTGATGGGGTCGTGATCCAGAAATTAGCCTACGAAGGAGAAATGACCACGCCTGGCTCCTCTCTCCTGAAGCTGGAAAATACAAACCATTTGCGCCTAGAAGTTGCTGTGCCCGAAGCAGATCTACGCTTTATCCGCCTTGACCAGTCGGTTGTCGTCAAAATCGATGCTTTAGAAGAGAAACAGACCGCAACCGTGAAGCAGATTGTCCCTGCGGCTGACCCTAATTCTCGGAGTTTTATCGTTAAAGTCCCACTTAAAAATTCTGGCCATCTGATTTCCGGCATGTTCGGACGCATAGAACTACCCCGTGGCACCCGAGAAGTGATCATGATTCCAGTCGCAGCGCTGGTGAGAAGAGGGCAATTGGAGGGAGTCTATGTGGTTGATGCCAATAACCAGGCCGTATTACGTTGGGTTAAAACAGCGAGTGTCCGAGATAACCAGATAGAAATCGCTTCTGGTTTAACGGATGGTGACCGCATTATTATCAGTCATCTTCAGCAGCTCAGCGATGGGCAATCTATAACTTTGAGAGACTAAATCTATGGATTATCATCCAGAAAAAAAGTTTGGTATAGCAGGCACCATTGCCAAGTATTTTATTAACTCAAAGCTAACCCCTTTACTCATACTGGTGTCCTTACTCCTGGGGATTGGAGCAACAGTTATTTTGCCCCGAGAAGAAGAACCTCAAATTAGCGTACCGATGGCTGATGTCTTAGTGAATATGCCCGGAGCTTCAGCAAAAGAAGTAGAACAACGGGTGACATACCCAATGGAAAAACTGATCAAAGAGTTGCCTGGTGTTGAATATGTATACTCAACCTCCAGTCCTGGTTCTGCTTTAGTCATTGTTCGGTTTTATGTAGGCCAGAAAGCAGAAGATGCCATCGTCAGACTCTACAACAAGCTCTACGCTAACTTCGATAAGATTCCTCCGGGAGCTTCCCAACCTCTGATTAAATCCCGGTCCATTGATGATGTGCCTATTCTCTCGCTAACCCTTTGGAGCGAACGGGCCAATGGCTTTGAATTACGTCAGATTGCTGCTCAACTAGATGAACAAATTAAACAAGTGAAGAATGTTTCTGAAACCACAATCATCGGTGGCCAGAAACGGCAAATCCAAATTGAACTTGACCCGATTCGGCTCAATGCTTTTGGGCTTTCTTCCCTCCAGATTGCTCAGACGGTACAAGGCCAAAATGTAGAATTAAAGAGTGGTTCTTTCAATCAAAAGAATCAATTTTTTCTGGTAAGAACCCAAAGCTTTCTACGTTCTCCTGAAGATTTGAAGACCTTAGTAGTTGCTGTTTCCCGTAATCGTCCTGTGTATCTAGGCGATGTTGCAAACATTCGGGATAGTTCTGAAGAGCCTTCGAGCTATGTATTCTATGGTCGCGGAAATCCTGAGCGTAAGGCTAACGCTAAGGCGGAAACAGATGCGGTCACCGTTGCTATCGCTAAGCGACAGGGAGCTAATGCGATTGAAGTAGCCAATACAGTACTAGACAAAATGGACCAAATCAAGGCTCGCTACTTGTCTAGGGATGTACATCTGACCGTTACCCGGAACTACGGCGAAACCGCTGCCGAGCGTTCTAACGAACTCCTGGTACACATGCTGATTGCTGTTGCTTCTGTCACCGCCTTAATGTGGTTTGCTCTGGGTAAGAGAGAATCAGCCGTGGTGGCGGTTGCGATTCCTGTGACCTTGTCGTTGACCTTAGCCAGTTTTGTATTCTATGGATTCACGCTAAATCGAGTAACCTTCTTTGCCCTGATTTTTTCCATTGGGATTTTGGTGGATGATGCGATTGTGGTGGTCGAAAATATAGTTCGTCATCTGCACATGACAGAGAACAAAAATCGGCCCATACATCAGGTGGTGCTTGAAGCGGTAGATGAAGTTGGAAATCCTACGATTCTGGCAACCCTCGCGGTGATCGCCGCTATCTTGCCGATGGCTTTTGTAGGTGGATTGATGGGACCCTATATGCGTCCGATTCCACTAGGCGCATCGGCAGCCATGATTTTTTCGGCCTTGGTTGCTTTCATGATTGTTCCCTGGGCGGCGGTGCGTATTCTCAAGGGATACTCTGTGGATCACACCGCTGGTCATGGACAAGAGGATTTCCTAAACCGCCTATACCGCCGATTCATGACTCCACTGATCGAACATGCCCTATGGCGCAACCTCTTCTTAGCAGGGACCGTACTCTTACTTGTGGCTGCTGTTGGTCTCGCTGGTTTAAAAGTAGTGACCTTGAAGATGTTGCCTTTCGACAACAAGAGTGAACTGCAAGTATTGGTCCGCATGCCTGAAGGAACCACCCTGGAGCAAACGGCACGGGTGACAAAAGCGATGGGACAATATTTAACCACCGTCCCAGAGGTAACCAATTACCAGAGCTATATCGGTACGGCCTCCCCCTACAATTTCAATGGCTTGGTCCGCCATTACTTCTTGAGGTCTGGTCCTCATGTAGCCGATATGCAAGTGAATTTTCTCCCGAAAGATGAACGGGACCGTCAAAGTCACGCCATTGCTAAAGCGATCCGGCTCGAGATTCAGAAAATTGCCGATCAGTATGGAGCGACTATTCAAGTGGCAGAAATTCCTCCCGGGCCTCCTGTGTTGCAAACCCTGGTGACAGAAGTCTATGGCCCCGATTATCCAGGACAAATCGACTTAGCCCGTCAAATCCGCCAGTTGTATCGTCAATCTCCCGGTGTGGTGGATGTGGACTGGTACATGGAAGACCCTCAAACTGAGTACCGTTTTGTAATCGACCGTCAAAAAGCGGCGCTTAATGGCATCAATCCTGCCCAGATAGCAGAGGCTTTGCAAACTGCACTTTCTGGTCGGGATATAGGCCTTCTCCATGATGAAAATGCCCGCGAAGACATAGCCCTGAATCTCCGTTTCACCCAGGCCAATCGGACTCGTTTAGAAGATTTGCAGGCCTTAAAACTAACAGGAACTAATGGTAGTTTAGTACCCCTCAGTGCGCTTGTACATATCGAAAAAACGATAGCTGACCACAGTATCTACCATAAGAATTTACAGCCTGTGGTTTATGTCATTGGCGATGTCTCGGGGAAAGTAGATAGCCCTCTGTATTCCATTCTTGACTTAGGACCCAAGATTGCCAATCTTTCTAAACAAACAGGCTATCCGATCACTTCATACTTTACAGACCAACCCCTAAACACAGAAAACTATGCCATTAAATGGGATGGAGAGTGGCAGGTAACCTATGAGGTCTTCCGAGATTTAGGCATTGCTTTTGCGGTGGTTTTGATTCTTATCTATGCCCTTATTGTTGGCTGGTTCCAATCTTTTATCACACCCCTTGTGATCATGGCCGCAATTCCTTTTTCCTTGGTGGGAATTATGCCTGCCCACGCCTTGATGGGGGCCTTCTTCACCGCCACTTCCATGATTGGATTCATCGCAGGGGCTGGAATCGTAGTCCGCAATTCGATTATCCTGGTTGATTTTATTGAGCTACGCCTGAAAGAAGGAATGCCCCTCAAAGAAGCCGTCATTGATGCTGGTGCTGTACGCTTCCGTCCCATGCTCCTGACCGCAGCAGCAGTTATTGCAGGCTCAGCGATTATTCTGACAGACCCCATTTTCCAGGGTTTAGCTATTTCACTGATGGCTGGAGAAGTAGCGTCCTTACTTCTATCTCGATCAGCAGTCCCTATCTTGTACTACATGGCATGGCGCAAGAAATGGGAGATTCCAAAAATGCCGGATAGAAAGATCGAGACGGTGGAAATACCTGTGAGTAAAATTCAAAGTAGTGATTGGAATATGTGACAGGTAAAACTAATTCACTCGTTGGTTCAGAGAGGAGTGCTTTGGCATTAGC
>JBAUTB010000216.1:0-2081 GCA_049582005.1 Gloeobacterales cyanobacterium
AGGTTGAGCACGCCCAGTTTGTTTTGGATAATCTTGTCTTGAGTATTCATTGTGACACTCCTGTTCTGTATTAAGTTTACTAGAAGTGTCAGATTAAGTCTTGGCTATTACAAATAAGTTGCGGTCGTTGGGTTCCCTGATTGAGATGATGGTGCTTCTTGGCAGGAAATTTTGACCTGGGCTTTTTGACCACCCTCGGATTGACTCTGCCTTGAGGGGGTGGAATTTGAGCATCCAGAATCTCACGCATCAACCAACTCCAAAAAAAGGCATCTCATTCTGTAATAGCCAAGACTTAATCTGACACTTCTAGTAAACTTAATACAGAACAGGAGTGTCACAATGAATACTCAAGACAAGATTATCCAAAACAAACTGGGCGTGCTCAACCTGGCCAAGATGCTCGGCAATGTCTCCCAAGCATGCAAAGTCATGGGCGTTTCGCGCGACAGTTTCTACCGCTTTAAGCAATTGTATGAGACAGGGGGTGAAACAGCACTCCAGGAGATCAGCCGCAAGAAGCCCTGCTTGAAGAATCGCGTCGAAGCGCACATCGAACAAGCGGTGGTCGATTTTGCCATCGAACAACCTGCTTATGGACAAGTGCGAGTTTCTAACGAACTCAAGCAACAGGGCATTCTGGTTTCACCCGGTGGGGTGCGTTCCATCTGGCTGCGTCACGACTTGGAAACTTTCCAAAAACGGCTCAAAGCCCTGGAGGCAAAGTCAGCCCAAGACAACTTGATTTTAACGGAGGCGCAACTGAAGGCATTGGAGAAGGCAAAACAAGAGAAGGAGGCCTACGGAGAGATTGAAACAGAGCACCCTGGCTACTTGGGCTCCCAGGACACCTTCTACGTTGGCACAATCAAAGGCGTGGGACGCATTTACCAGCAAACCTTCATCGACACCTATTCTCGGGTGGCAATGGTCAAGCTCTATGAGAGCAAAACCGCTCTAACGGCGGCAGATTTGCTCAATGACCGAGTTGTGCCCTTCTTTGAGTCACAGGAGGTGCCATTGCTGCGGATTCTGACTGACCGAGGTTCAGAGTACTGTGGCAATGTCGAACATCATGAATATCAGTTGTACCTGGCAATCGAGGACATTGACCACACCCGCACCAAGACCAAGTCACCTCAGACCAATGGCATTTGTGAGCGATTTCAGCGCACGATATTGGAGGAGTTTTATCAAATTGCCTTTCGCAAGAAACTCTACGGCAGTATTGAACAGTTGCAGCAGGATGTGGACGATTGGGTGGACAGCTACAACTGCACCCGGCCCCATTCTGGGCGCTACTGTTATGGCAAGACGCCGATGCAGACCTTTCTCGACAGCAAGCAGTTGGTGAAGGAGAAGCTGCTGCATCAGCACTTTGAGGATACAATTGAAGCAGCTGAACAGAGGCAAGAGAAAAACGGAAAGAAAAAGGTAACCAATGAGACTTGCCTGACGCCTTTCCTCAGTGTCCGATAACTACCTCTGTCAGATTAAGTCTTAACTATTACAAGTTATTTCTGCGAGACTCCTGAGGCCATGACCACACTCGCAACAATGCTCCGGGTAATGGTCGTGACTCTCTTTGCATTGCTCCGATGGATACAGCGACTGCTGATGGCCTGGATGACCAAACTGGGCTCCTCGTGGCTTGTCGCTTTTTGGCTTGTCTTTGCTCCCAAGCCCTTTTGAGTTATCTTGGGACGGCGGTTGCGATGAGTTCTGCGAATTCCGCTGTGCCTGTTCTTTGAAATGTTCAGATTCCGTTTCTTGAGCGACAACTTGCTCAAGAAGTTTCTTCACCAGAGCTTTCACCTTCTCTGGGGTGTTCGCCCAATCTTCCTCAGAAATTTCGGCCAGAAATGTTGCACCGATGGTTGTTTCCATGCACTCTAGATTACCTGAGTTTTTTGCCAATGCTTCACTCGTCTCTGACTACCCCCTGTACGGATACAAAAATCGCGGCGAAACAACCTTGCGCCTCAAAGCGTCGAAATGCCCGATAGATACTGGTGTAGTGGATTTCTGGGACTCCATTGGCATCGTTATCAATCGGCAATTCTTTCCACTGACAGCCCAGG
>JBAUTB010000217.1:0-2819 GCA_049582005.1 Gloeobacterales cyanobacterium
CCGTTAATTTGCTGCTGAGTGAAGCTGTTTTGATGGAATGCGTCACCAAAACCTTACCGGATACCAAGAATCGAAAGCGGACCTGTTTCGTTTTGGACGCCTTTGCCCGGTTTGCCAAAATTGACATTAACCTCTCAGGCCTGTCGGGTTCTTATTCCCCCAAGAAAGCTTCTCCCAGGGATTTGCCCACAGACGAAGAAATTACGGAGTGGTACGACAAAATACCTAACCTGGCCTGGCGCTGGGTTTATGGGACGCTAGCTACTTATGGTCTGCGCCCCCATGAAGCCTTTCATCTTGACCTGAACAGCTTAAAGGAAGAGCCAGGAATCTTGTCTGTGCTGGACGGAAAAACGGGTGCCAGAAGAGTTTTCCCTCTTTTCCCCGAGTGGTGGTCGAAATGGGACCTAGGCGAGGCTATTTTGCCCAAGGTCTCTGGACCCGATAATGGGGAATTGGGACATCGGGTTGCCGTGCAATTTAAGCGAATTGGGATTCCCTTCAAGCCTTAGGATCCGTTCGGAATTAACTTACCGGATTGTTGATTTTGTGTGTGGCTGTATCTCATAGTTCCAGCTACCCTGAAACGCATTGCGTTCTAACCGCACACTACTCATTTCTTCATCGGTCACTTTTCGTCCTGTCTGGTATGTTTTGCGATCAAGCCAGCAATGGACTTCAAGACCTTCCTCGGTTCGAGTGGAACTCACTAAATTAACGACGACTTGATGCGTCTCTAAGGGAACGCCTCTCCAGTTACGGGTGATATGACAGAACAGACGATGCTCAATTTTATTCCATTTACTGGTTCCGGGCGGATAGTGACAAACCTCAATTTTCATGCCTGTTTCGTCTGCCAAACGTTGTAGCTCAAGCTTCCACAATCGGTTGCGATGACCGTTGCTGCCGCCACTATCAGCAGTGATGAGCAGGCGATGAGATTTCGCATACCGGGCCTGACCTGGTTCGTGCCACCATCGCCGAATTGCCTCGACGGCGAACTCGGCTGTATCACTACTGATGCCGACCGATACTCCAGCGTCATTTTCAGCGATGTCGTACACACCATAGGGAACGGCTTTGCCCAGCTTTTTGTCGGGAAAATCATGCGTGTCTACCGCTAGCGGGTTACCCTTGGGACGGTACTCTCGTCCTTCATTTGCCTTATTACCCAGCACTTCTTTCTTCTTCGTATCGACGGAAATGGCCGGACACTTTTCACGGCGATAAGTCTTGACACGCTTGGCAATGTGTTTGAATTGTTGGTCGCGCTCAGGATGGTTGTTTCCTTCTCGGGTTTTGCGGTTGCCCTGAAGCGAGTAACCGAGGTCTTTGAGAATTTCCGATAGCTTCGTCCGTCCGACTGGATGTCCTTGCTGACTCAACTCTTTTTGCAAATTCGTCAAGCTTTTGCATGTCCATCGCAGCGGCGATTGTGGGTCACCTCGTTCAGTCGGTTCGAGTAAACACTCGACAGCCTGTGGCAAAGTCTGGTCGTGATGTTCAAGTCGTTTACGACCACCACCCACTTGACGTTGCCGACTAGAGACTAATGGACTCACACAGCGAAGTTCTTTGATCCCGTTCCTGACTGTTCGGTCTGATAACCCTGTTGCTGCCGCAACGGCTACTATGCTACCGTGCCCTATTGCCATCGCTTCGGTCGCAGCCCATCGACGACGACCACGCTCGTCAAGATCATTGAACAACGACAGATACTTGACTCGCAACACTTCAACTGCCTCAGGATTCGGCATCTCGATAGAGTCACAAAGTTGCGTGATGATGATAACCTAAAATCGGTAACTTATTTGCGAACGAGTCCTAACATTGCGCTGAACCGGAACAGAGCATAGGCTGTTTGTTGAGTTGCAAAGATTGTCGCTGTCCGGTTAGCTGAAACGTTGTGCCGCTTACAAATGGTTGCGGGTTTTTGTGAAAAGTTGATTTTACAGGTTGAATGGTACTGTCAATTTGAGCATTGGATGGGCTACAACAAACAGGTTCGATAAATGAGCTGCTCTTTTTGCCAATATTTTCGTTTTCAGGGCACCGCAAATTGGGGTCTCACACACTGAGACCTTCAAGGAGTCTGGATGAGGAAGATTTAGCCCTGGCAGAAATGCCGCAGATTGATCATCGTGTACGCCAGCGTTTTCAGGGCATAGTGCAACTTGCTGAGCCGCTCGAAGCGCAGCAGTAAGCGCCGAAACTTGTCCTCCCAGGCGAAGACTCGCTCGATGGTCCGGAACCGTTCCTGAAAGATGGCTGGCTTGAACATCGGTTTGCGTCCGCGCTTGGGAGTCTTTCTTCCAGGTAGATTTTCAGGAATATTCGGTACCATGCCGCGATTAAAAATGGCTTTGCGGTTCGCTCGGCTATCGTAGACTCCATCTAGACTGACAGTCGTTTCGCTCAGGTTAAGTCCTATCTTGCTAGCGATGCGGGTGACTTGTGACAAGGCGTGACGCAACAAAGGGGACTCATTGCAATTTCCCGGGGCGGTAATAAACGGGGCAATGATGTTACAGTGGCGGTCACAGAAGGGAACAACTTTGTCGCCTTTGAGGTGCTTGTGCCCGCTGTATCCGAGATTGTCACCCCCCTTCTTCGCTGCTGTCGTTGTGCCATCACCGTGGATGACGCTGAGGTCGAGGTACTCCTGCCGGTGAAGCTGCCCTACAGACCCCTGAAAAATCGCGGCGAAACAACCTTGCGCCTCAAAGCGTCGAAATGCCCGATAGATACTGGTGTAGTGGATTTCTGGGACTCCATTGGCATCGTTATCAATCGGCAATTCTTTCCACTGACAGCCCAGG
>JBAUTB010000218.1:0-2286 GCA_049582005.1 Gloeobacterales cyanobacterium
GGTATAAGAAACTGCTTGAGTTGGGCATGTTCGAAATTCCCATCGGGCTGCTGAAGGATGGTTACGTTGAGGTATTTACTGCCTGTGAATTCGTTGAAGCAGTGAAAAAATTTCCAGAAATTCGAGAAATTCAGGTAGATGTCCGTGATTTCAACGACGAAGAGATAGCTACGGTCTATGACCTCAAGTATCCTCTGCAATCTCAAGTGGAAAATTTGACACAAGAAGGGGTCATTTTACAAAATCATCTTTTGCTTAAAAACTTGAACGTCTCTCAGGTTATGAAGAAGTTCCACTCGCAAGGGGTTCCATATACTAGACAATACGCAAATTTGCTCACCGGATTTGCCCAATCCCCTTCTTGGCTCCAAGGGGTCATACAGACCTATCCACGGCTTAAATCGCTTCCATCAAAATTAATACCCTTTGCTTCTTATAAAGATTTTGCTGAATCTTTTTGGAACTCCCTTAAGGATTCTTTTTCTACTCAGGCCGAAAATTTATCTAAAGTAACAAGCCGTCAGTTAAATCAACTCCTTTCATTTTTCAAACCCATGTTACGTGAGGGCCAAGAGGAAGAGGCTTGTCGCCTCCTAGCTAACTCCAATATTCAAGATTTAGTGGAACAGCACTCTTTTTTAGCTGCCGTTGCTCCTCCTGTGTCTAGCGCCCCTTGCAACGACCTGCAGGATGATGATCTTCTCCAAAAAAGTCTGGTGGAGCATGTGCTAGAGGAGCATTTAGAGAAGGGTCAAGAAATCCAAAAAATCCACAACTTCTATTTCTCTCGGATAACCCGTAAGGGATTTTCCCTGCTCAACGAAACTCGTGGTCGCTATTGGAACCTTGTTATCGGGACTGATGGTGAGATTAAACCGTCATTTATCGGAAATCTTTTGGACCGTGGTGTGTTCAGTGCTGATGGACTCAAAACCTACTTGGACCAAATTTCAGAGTATAAAGAGCTTGATGCGGATTATTTAGCACTCCTTGAAACTGCTCCAAATAACCCTTACGTCAAAAATTACCCTCTCTCACCGAAATCTTCCTCAACGGTGGTTGAGTATAAATCGCAACGAGTTAGTCCTCATAAAGGACAAGTTGCCTTTGATTGCGAAACAATTAATATGTCGCAATTCTGGTCTACAATCCACGCGGCGATTGAGGATATGAATAGAATTCGCGTGATAGAAATTAAGGGCATTACTCCTAACATCGCGCTAAAGCTTGGCCTAAATGTTGTCAATGGTCAGGTGTTGTGGTTTCCGAGCGCACCTGTTGTCACGCCCCCACTTTCGGAAGGTGTGATTTATCCAAAATTCCTGATTTGCACCTCTATGGACGAAACATTGTTAACGCCGCATACACCTGGAAAAATCCTTAGCCTGGTGCCCTTGGAATCAGGTCCCCCGGCGATAGAGTGCCAATTCCCTGATAAAAACCGTATTTTGCCTTTAAACTCGGTGCGCCTACATCCCAAAGACCGATTAAGAATAGAACGGGCAGCACAAAACAGAGCCAGAAATTGAGGCCAGTAAATTTTACTTTTGTGCTTCAGTGACCACCAAAAATTGCTTTTTTTGAGGGGATGCCCTTTTCTTTAGCATGGCCCGAAAGGAAGTCCAGGGAACGTGGAATACCGGACCGTGAGCGAAGCGTGGAGCGCAGCGACGAGGGAGGATATGCCGCGAAAGCCCTTGACGAACTGGAGGGCTATGCTTCGCTTACTATCCCCCTCAAAGAAAGTTTGCTATCCCCCTCAATTCAGCCCAGGTTCACCCCCGTTTCTCTCGGCTATCTGCTCAAGACTGGATGAAGCTTGCCTAGCATTTTTACGGCCCCAGACTCTCATATCCTTACTTTCCTCTTGCCGGGTGTGGGCTAAGGGCCTGATATATCGCAAACTTTCTTGCAGGTCCGCAAACCCGATATTCTCTATGCGGTCTTCTGAGTATGCGCGGATCATCATTTCTTGAACCCCGCGCTCTAACTCCGCTCCGCTATATCCCTCCAGGTCTTCAGCCAATTTCCAAATGTCTGTATGGCTAAAAGAGAGGTCATATCTTGCCAGATGGATATTCAATATTTCTACTCTTTCTGCGGTATGCGGTAATCCGACGAAAAAGATACCGTCGAATCGTCCTGCCCTGGTTGCTTCAGGAGGAAGTTCTCCAATTCGGTTGATGGTGGCACATACAAAGACGGGTGCTTGTTTTTCCTGCATCCAGTTGAGGAACATCCCCAAGATTCGCCTACTGGTTTCATTCCCCGTAGCAAAGGCTTTCT
>JBAUTB010000219.1:0-1959 GCA_049582005.1 Gloeobacterales cyanobacterium
TTTGCTGCCGAATACTCTCAATGCTGACAGGTCATTCGCTTCTGTTGCTTAAAACCCCTTGAAAAAATACCGCGGGACTTATAGCCCCCGAACCCCCCAGTAGTTAAACACAAACCCTCTAATCTCAAGTGTACCTACCTACCGAACATAACGAATACTCTCAACCTGACGGGTAAACAGTTCTGTAAAGATACTCAATACGGTGCGCTTACGGGTGCGGATATTAGCGGATAGAGACATCCCGGATTGCAAGGTTACCGGCTTTTTGTTAATCATCAAGTTTTGTCGGTCTAGGTGAATTTCCACGGGGAATCGATAGTATTTATAGATCTCGTCTGGGGGTAAGGCATCAGAACCAATTTGGACGACTTTGCCTTTAATATCTCCAAACTCGCTAAAAGGAAATGAGTCAATGCGGACATCCACATCCATTCCCTCTTGCACGAAACCAATATCCCGGTTGGTGATAAATACTTTAGCAATCAGATTTCTGTCAGGAACAATCTTGAGAATCGGGTCAGTGCGGACATCGTTGCTAACCACACCCCCAGGAGTACCCGATTTAAAATCAAAAATCTTGCCACTGACAGGCGCTTTTATGTCTTCATACTGTTTCGCCACCTTCCCTCGTTTCATTTGACCTTCCAGTTCAGTAATCTTTTTGTCATTCTCCGCAATCTTTGTCAGGAGGTCCTTACGGTTGAGGGCCGTCGTGTTTTGCAAGCGCTGTTTTACTTGTGTGATTGAGGCCTGCAGCCGTTTTTGTTCTTCTTGCAAACGGTCCACTTCTGCTCGCCGTTGGCGGACCTCCTGCTCCTGACGTCGATACTGCAGGAGCGGAATTCCCCCCTGGTCCAGCACAGGCTTCATATCGTCCAGGATGTTTTGATTGAGAACAAGTACATCCTTAGCACTAGCCAGCGCAAAATCATTCTGGCTAAGTTGCCGTTCTGCCTGCTGAATCTCCGCCTGAGCACCTGCCACTCGAGAATTGATTTCGGCTTGAGAGGCGAGGAACAGGGTTTGTTTTTCTATGCTCAGACTGGACGGTGGCCTTGAGTTAGTTAATTGAGCCCGATAGAGCTGATTCTCTTGGGTCAGATTATCCCGGATTGAGGTGTTCGCCGCTATATCTGCCTCCACATTTCTGTGGTCTAACCTCAAAAGAGGTTGTCCTTTTTCTACCCGTTGACCATCTTTCACATAAACCGCGCTGATTACCCCATTTACGGGAGCTTGGACTTTTTGGACGGCCCCCGTCGGCTCAAGCTTGCCTTGGGCGGAAACCGCTTCTTCAATCTGAAATACGGAAGCCCAAATGATTACAAAACTGGTAACGGCAATCAATAGCCAGACAATAAATCGCGACCAAAGCGGAGATTGCTTCAGGATGACAGGCTGATCAAAGGTCTGGTGTTGGCTCAAATTCCTACTGTTCGCGGGTGCGAGCGGAAAGGCCTCTTGCTTTTGTAGGGCTCCTGTATTAATAGGCTGAATGGCTTGGTTTGATGGATTGCCCGACTCTGGTTGGTTCGGATTCATGGCACTTCACTCTTCCTATAACAGGGCTTGTTGTTGCTGATAGAGACAGTAGTATCGACCTTTGAGCGTAGTTAGTTCATCATGGGTGCCCTGTTCTACTACGGCACCTTGGTCCATAACTACAATCACATCCGCATTCCGAATTGTGCTGAGGCGATGGGTGATGAAGAAGACGCTCCGGCCCCGGAAGACTTCAATCAGGTTCTGACAGACCTGGCGCTCCGTGTTGTAGTCCAGGGCACTGGTAGCCTCGTCCAGAATTAAGATTTGGGGATTCTGCAACACCATACGGGCAATGGCAACGCGTTGGCGTTGGCCCCCAGAGAGCGAAGAACCCCGTTCTCCTACCCGCGTGTTATAGCCGTTAGGGAGCGACATGATGAATTCATGGGCTACTGCCACTTTAGCCGCATGGAT
>JBAUTB010000220.1:0-1523 GCA_049582005.1 Gloeobacterales cyanobacterium
TTGTGCAGTTTGTCAGCACAAGTAACCATCTGAACATCCCGGCAGGCTGTCTCAATGCGGGCAATGTGTCGCCGCTTGCATTCTTCCCAGCCCAGATCGCAGTGCAGTTCGGTGCAACCCGCCACGATCGCCGCGACGGACTTGCCGAAGGTGTCACGGATATACTCCAGAGTGGTGGCCGTGTCTTCAACGGTGTCGTGGAGAAGACCAGCTACTATCACCTCCTGGGAGCAGTCTGCTTCAAGCAGCATCTTGGCTACTGCCAAAGGATGACTGATGTAGGGGATGCTGCCGCCCTTGCGCACTTGCCCAGCATGAGCCCGCCAAGCAACGACAACTGCAAACTCAAGGGCGTAGCGCGGATCCAGGGACTGCAAACATTGCGTCATTGGGGAAAGTTTGCCGCCTTGGTTCAAAAGGCTGGCGTCTAGGCACTGGTCAAGAAGTTGTAGGGCTTGCTGCATCAGTCATACTCTCGAAAGACAGAAAAAATGGTTGATTTGTTTTTAAGAATACACAGCTTAATCATTGATTTTAAGCTATATTCTCTCTGAGAACGATTGAATCTAATCTATAGTTCTGGGATGGTTTCAAGTGCCTAACTTTTTTAGGGCTGCAAAACTCCACGAGCTAATCGGTTCTGTGACCTTACACCGAAAAAAATGGACATTCTCGAAAAATCGATAACAGCCTCTCAGTAGCAACGGTTGCTATTGTCGAATGGTCCAAAAGAGCGCGAAACTCCAATAAAATCGTTACCACCTCGATTACTAACCAACGCATTCTCGACGTTGCGGGCTGAAATGTTGCGTTCGCTAACCGTATCGACTGCTATTCAAACCCTCAGGTTTTAAGGAACCGTTTTTAGGATTTTGTTCTGTGTGCATCTGGTGCCCATCCATGGTCAGCTTTTCTTGGCTGAGCTGATATTTACGCGAAACGTGCCCTTCGGGATCAATACCGTTAAAGGTTGGTGGCAGCCAAACACGAACTACAAGAAGCATCGCCATGACAATTAAGAAAGCACAAGTAGCTAGAATTTGATTCCAAGAGATTTCCAGCACCCCGCGTACCAGCACTTCTCTGAGTACGGACACGATTGCCACTTCTACCGCCACCCCAATAGAAACTCGGTGCTCCTGCAAATAAATAATGAGGAGCCGAAACAGCTCCACCAAGATCAATATGTATAGGATATCTGCGGTGACTTCTTGGAGGTGAATGGGAGGAAGCATGGAAAGGAACATGGCCCTTAGCTGAATGACCATCGCGCCAAAGAGGCCAACACAGAGAGAGACGACAATCAAGTCTTGGACAGACTCAAGAGTACGAACAAGGCTAATCCGGGCGAGAATTTTTTGCCCGAATTGTGAGAAGTTCTGCATGGCAAAGAGGTCTCTGAATTGGAATAGCCTTCATTTAAGTTAAGTATGTCTTATTAATCAAGTGGTTCTTTATTAGAATATCTAATCCTAATGATTGATTTCGGGGTGTGAATTCCGGAAAATATGGCTGCTCCCCCT
>JBAUTB010000221.1:0-5305 GCA_049582005.1 Gloeobacterales cyanobacterium
TGCAAGTGATTTGGATTTTGGTAGGAATAGCCATCTTTTGAATCTCCTGAGCGGTCAATGGAGTTGCTTGGACCTGTGCTTCTACCTGGTGAGCTTTGACTACACGCGGGGAATTACCCGTAAACTGGGGCTTAATTTTTTGTTGCTTTGCCCCTTTACCAAACTGTTGATGAGCCGATTTTGGCGGTTTTACCCGTGGAGGTGGATCAAAGGGGCCTTCGGCACGGACCACCACAAAGGCTCCGTCTCTAAACTCCGCTTCCAACTCCCAGAATTTAGCATTGGGCTTCGGGGCTTCGGGCCACTGGACAGACACAAGATGAAACAACTTCTGATCTTTCTTGCTGCGTATATGGTTTCGGTAAATGACTATGAAGGGCATCCCCAGATAGTCCTGCCAACAACCCTTCAGCACGAAGGGACTGACAGGTGATTCCGTCACACAGGTGAGGTGAAAGCTGGGTTTTCCCTGCCAAAGCTTTGGATACGCCCGAAAGCGCTGTATCTCTCCTGGGATATGCTTCTTCAGGACTAGAGGAGAGACAAATACCGGAAAAGAGGTCTCTCCCATATGCAGGAGAGGACGGGAATTTGATAGCTCTAAGATGCCCTCAACTGTGCCGATGGCTTGATAGATGCGCTCTGTCTGTTCTGTCGTCGGTTCACTCATCTTAAAAACCTACTTTACCTATACTTACGCATTCCAACAAACACCAACCCTTCAATTTGGGGAACTATCGAGAGAGTATTTTAGAACTACATCAGTTGGATCATGTGTCACACCAGGATGGTTTTCTTCGACAGTTCCCAAATTGATAAATCCAAATTTTTCGTAAAATCTTAAGGCTCCACGGTTCTCTCTATCCGTGAAAACCCAAAGTTCTTTAAACTTGTATTCTTTAGCAATCTTTACAAGATCTCTCAACATCTGGGTTCCCAAACCTCTACCCCGAAAGCCAGGCCGAACACCAAACCAGCCTATCCAACCTACACCTATGGGAGTATGGACCTGACGATAAAGACCAATTACCCCTATAGCTTCTTCATTAGCTTTGGCAATATAAACCTCCCAAAAGGCTAGAGGGTATGCCCTTTGCCCAATACCACACCAATGAAGCATTGATAGGCTGAATTGATCTCCAAACTCCAGTTCCTGAAGTAACGGGATAAAATCAATAATATTTCTGGTTTGCACAAGCATATTCTTCTGTCACAGAAGATGACTTCTACAAAGGACGAAGATATTTCCGGTTTGTGTCAGCAAACGTAAGAGAATTACCGTTCGCAGAATTGTCCAATCAGACAGACCCAAGCACCTTCACATAGTTTGACTTGCTCCATCCAACCACGAATAGACAACGCATCTTCCACTTTGGGTAACTCATCTTCGGTAAAGCCACTGAAAATAGCTGTCCCCATTGGCTTCAGCAATCGGACAAATTCATCGGCCAAGTCTATGATCACCAGCGCAGAAATATTACAGACTAGAGTGTCTACTTGTTCATGCAGCTGCTCGGTGCTTCCTACTTTGACTTCAGCGCGATCAATCACGTTATTAAGAGCAAGATTGGAACAGGTCGCACGAACTGAAGGCAAATCGAGATCCACAGACCAACAATAATCTGCCCCAATTAGCAGAGCAGTACTTGAGAGTACGCCAGACCCACAGCCGATATCGGCAACCCCCCCTAGCCGTTCTTGCTGTTCGATAGCGATCAAGCTTAGGCGGGTCGATGGATGCTCACCTGTGCCAAAGCCAATCCCCGGTTCAAGCTGGACAACGTTAAGCCCGTTTGCAGGAGGGGTAAGCCATGGGGGGCAAAGGAGCAGGTTTCTCCCTACCCTTCGTGGCTGGCACTGCTTTTGCCACTTCTCAACCCAGTCTTCATTATCTTGCTGCCGCCAGGTGATCGTGGCTTGTGGGAACTGGGAACGGAGGTTTATTCCCCAACTTTCGATGTACTCGATCTTTATGTCGCCGTCCAGGTAGCCTATGATCCTTAGTCGATTGGAACAAACCTCACGGAAGCATCTACCCGCGCTGAACTCTGAAATTCGCCAGTTGAGTATTTCTTCCAGCTCTGTCTCTGCCGACGAGGCTATCGTCTCTGCTGTAATAACCCAGTTTTTCTGCATTGGCATCATCAATCCAAAAATAATGAAGTGGTTAATTAATTAAGGTGCCTTCTTCTGATCAATGACAATAAATCACTCTTAGAGGAGAGCTTAAGAATGTAAAGTGGATACCCCCCTGCCATTTGTGGCCCCTCTTTCGCCCGAATGAATGAGAATCGCTCAAGTATTTTTTCTCCCTCATTTGACACTGCAAGGGCCAAAATCTTTACAGGAAAAGTGACATAAGGACTTTCCATCCACATGTTCATTCCAATAGACAAAAGCTGATAGATAGGATTCCTTTTGCTTCTACGAAAAATATCTTTTAAGAATAGACCAGAGGCATACCAAATAGAGCAGGGCTGTTCTTGACAACTAGCAACTGTTTTGATTGATAATTTCTCGGTCATAATCTGACCGTTGGAAAACTGATTTGCACTCTCGTCTTCAACTGGATGTATCGTTAAGACCCCTACCATCTCATCACCACAGTACAAAGCCTTATAGCCAAATTCAAATGCCTCCCACCAGGAGTACTCGATAGAGAACGGAATCATGTCTTCTCCAAAGACAGATTCGGCAATTTGTCTAGATTTTCGAAGTTCCTCCGTGTTGTGAATATGGCAAACGGTGATTTCCAGTTCTGCACTCATTTCGTCAATATAGTTGAGAAGTCTAGGTTTCCAAAACTTATCATCCAGAGTTGAAAGTTTTTGGATGATGGGCAAGCTGGATTGAAGAAGCAGGTCTCTATCAGGAATCTGGGTTTCTAAAACCTCTCCTAAATCTAGTTTCAGCGCTTCACAGAAGATTTTAAAGTTCTCCCGATCTATCGGCTCTCCTCGAAGAAATCTGCGCAACGGCTGCACGGTAATCGTTCGATGATGCTTTTCCACTAGACGCAGGACAAACTGGGATTGCGTTAAACCAGTGCGTTTAAAGGATTCACGAGCCTGAGAAAGTCTTTCATTACTCAGCCTGAGTGACCTTGAAGAGACCTCATCGTGAAAAGACATGATGTTTTGAGGGAGACAAGGACTACTTCTAGCACAGATCCCGCAGATAGCTAATACCTAAGTAATAGATATCTAATACCTAGCTAATGCATCCTAACCTCTTGCTGACTGCCAAAATTGCATCAATCTCCAAATTCAGGGAAGTTGCTCATGAGTAGAGCCTACATTCGCTTTCTGACAATAGAAGACTATTTAGGTTATTTGAGGGCACACAATCTAAAGGAAACCCACCTAGAGCTTTCTTGGGAACAGTCCAAGGGGAGCAGAGATGACATTTTATTTCTTGCCATTGCAAGTGCCAACGTATCAGACAAAATTGCACAATGCACTATTTTTCTTGGGAAGGAATCAAGCTTATCATTAATCGGAAAAAATGAGTCTAAGAATGCTGGAACAAATGCAAAAATAAAGGATCAATTTGAATCAATCCAATCTAATTTACAGCTAACGGGATGGGTAGTGTTTCCAGGAAGTTGGTCATTCACTGATTAGCTAAGCGAATTTTTTCAGGGTTTACTTGAATCTCAATATTAGGAGTTTTACCCTTTCCGGCTATTTCATGTGCTTTTAAAATATATCCCTCTTCTTTTAACTCATCTACTGTTCGCCAAAAAATTTCATTATTTCGAGCGCCATTGCTACCAAACAAAGCAAGCTTCTTAAATAGGCGTGGCTTAGATATAATTAAGGACTGTTCTTTTTGAGCCTTATCCCAAATGAGGCGGCTAGCAAGAAAGGTAATCATCCGTATTTTATATTCAAACTTTGAGTTGCGATGCGGACTTTGCTTGATATCAATTCCTTCTGCAAAAAGTAATGGAGTTTCACCCCCAGAAGAATTTTCAAACTCCAATACAACATTATAACTATCTGCTAACTCATAAGTGTAGTCAGCAGCCTGTAGTAAATCAAAGTCTCGTGATAGATTCTTTATTATATAAGATTTTATACGAAGTATGCTCTTGACCATAACAAGAGCATCTCTTCTCTTCCCATTACGCAAAGAACGAGCAAAAACTAATTCTGTTCTATGCAAAGCAACTAAGTCTTGATTGATTTGAGAACGAAGCTTTGAATCGAATGTACCTCTTTTCGAGCGAGTATAGCCTAAAGCCTCGAGCAAGTCATTCGAGTCAAAAGCTACTTCAGGCCCATTTTCTTGCTGAGCGGCTAGACGATATAAATAGAGGGTAATTGCTACCTGTCTAGGATTTAAAAAAGTTAGCAATGCCATGAATAAACGCTGAATTCTCCTGTCTTGTATCTTTTCTAAGTTTTTGTTTACGCCCTCTGACATACAGTTCTGGAAATTCAATTTTGAATACTCTTCTTGAAGTTGCTCCCATTCTTGTTGAGTAAAATTATCTAGAGGGATGCGCCGAGTTATTGGCAATTCACCATCTGCATCTGAAGTGGAATTTGCTCCACATCGCATCTCTAGATAGTGTCCCCCATCATCTGAACGGAGGATAGGCTGGTGCACATCAGGATTTTTTAGAGGAGAAGCGGCGTTCGGAAGAATCATAAGGAGGGTGCCGTCTACCTCAAACATAGATTTTTTCTTCTCCAACATAGCCAAGAAACCTAAGACTGACCGAATACTAGCAGAAGGTAGAAAAAAATCAGCAGTCAACTACCCCCACAGCATAGGCGGATGGGGGCTTGTGAATAATTCCTTGCGTGGGTCCCGCGTATGATTTCCTTGCGTGGGTCCCGCGTATACATTTTGGAAACTCAATTTTAGAAACCTTGCCCAGGTTGATTTTAGAAATTCCTTGCGTGGGTCCCGCGTATGATTTCCTTGCGTGGGTCCCGCGTATAGTCCGCTCAGGTCAAGGGTTTAGCCCTTGTCGGCTTATTTTTTCAGTGCTAAGGTTTCTCTCAGATAGCAAAAGACCGCTCTAGGTGGCACTAGAACGGCCTCTTGAGTTTTATCTACAAGCCACTGCTGGTTTTTCCTTTCCCGGATTCAGCAGGGTGATCGACCAAATCTGGAGTCGTAGTGACTCCCCCTCAAAACGCTTGTAACCCAAGCGCTATTTCGCACAAAGTTCAGGGGCGTAACCCATGAATGTAAATACTTTAGCCCGAAAAAACTTATTTGTGTATATGTGCTTACTGTCGAGGGCAGTCAGCAAGAATCATCAGCGGGTCATGCCCAGCGAGAAAGCACT
>JBAUTB010000222.1:0-65341 GCA_049582005.1 Gloeobacterales cyanobacterium
TGGTAGCGGTAACTACAGGCTTGGGCAAAGCAGAAGAACTTGCCGAGGCTGATTTAGTGCTGGAGCATCTGGATGTTCGGGATGTGCAGTGACCAGTTCAAGGCAAAATAATAGCTGTTCTGATCATGCAGTCCAACGCTGAAAAACTGCTCTCGCTGAGCGTGCAGAGCAATCCTCTAACAGAGGTAAAGTCAAGCACTAAAATTCAGCAGGCCAGAGATTACATCTCTTCGAGTTCCATTCCTCTGGTTTCCTTAATAAAAAAGGCAACGAAAAAGATTGAGACTGCTGCCGATAGGGTGTAAAGACCGTAGGCTGTACCCAGTCCAAAATATTGCAGCAAAGGAGGAAAAGTTGTAGAGACAACAAAATTTGCAATCCACTGTACTGATGCAGCGATTGATAGAGCTGGTGTACGAATCTTGTTATTAAACATCTCGCCTAAAAGCACCCAAACTACAGGTCCCCAAGAGAAACCGAAGCAAAATACATACAGGTTAGCCGCCAAAAGTGCGAGTATACCAGCAGCGCCGACGAGCCTTGGATTGCCAGCTACATCTAAGGCGGCATTCCCGAAAATAATGGTTAGGGTACCTAAAGTTACGGTCATACCGATTGACCCTGCAAGCAGCAAGGGTTTGCGGCCAAACTTATCAACAACACTAATTGCAATCAGCGTCGTTATGATATTAACTGCCCCAGTAATTACCGTGAGCTGAAGAGAATCTCGTTCGGAAAAACCAACAGCCCGCCACAAAACGCTGCTGTAGTAAAAAATCACGTTGATCCCGACAAACTGCTGCAATACTGATAGACCTATTCCGATCCAAACAATCGGCAATAGCCTACCATTTTTGCCAAAAAGGTCAGACAATTTTGGCTTACGCTCTTTATCTTTAAAAACAGTTTGCCGAATCTCTTCGATTTTTAACGAGACATCACCATCCAAAATCTTGGCAAGAACGATAGTAGCTTCCTGCTCTCGCCCTTGAGCTACTAAATAACGGGGAGATTCAGGAATCGTAAGCACAGCTACACCGTAGAGCACGGCTGGAAAAGCTGCCGTCACAAACATCCAGCGCCAAGCAGCTATCCCAAACAAAAATGGCAGTTCTGCTGAACCCGCTAAAACCGCAATAAAGTAGTCGCTTAGTAACGCAATGAATATCCCTGAGACGATCGCCAGTTGCTGGAGCGATCCGAGCCTGCCCCGCATCCTAGCGGGCGAGCATTCTGCAATGTAAGCTGGTGCAATGACGCTGGCAACACCGACGGCAACGCCGCCCAGTAGACGCCAAAAGATAAAGTCCCAAATGCTGAAGGCAAAGCCAGAGCCAAGAGCGCTGATGGTAAATAACCCCGCCGCGACCACCATTGCCTTAACGCGACCATAACGGTCCGCAATCTGTCCAGCAAAGAAGGCCCCCAACGCGGACCCTACCAAAGCCAGAGATACAGCAAGTCCCGTCAGCCAGCTACTGGCATTAAACGATTTCGTTAGCGCTATAACTGCGCCATTGATTACAGCCGTATCAAAACCGAATAAGAAGCCACCAAGAGCAGCAGCCCCAGAAATTAAGATGACGTAAACCGTGCCAGCTTTACGGGTTGTCGCAGCCATACTTCTACTCGACGATCCCACATGACTCCACGATCGCGTATAACTACAGTTTGGTTCGTGCTTGTAAACAAACTCAACTATCCGAACGGAGGGAATTCTATAGACGGGAAGCCTCTTTCAAGCTTTTCTATATACCTACCCCTGTCCGAGGCGCTAAAATATTAGCTCCCTATGGAAAAGCTACACCCCAAAACCGTTGAGATGGTCCGCCAAAGGGCGGATATCGTTGAGGTGGTCGCCGATAAGGTGGTGTTGCGCAAATCAGGCCGAGATTTTAAAGGCTTGTGCCCGTTCCATGATGATAAGAGTCCCAGTTTTTACGTCAGCGCTAGTAAGGGCATTTATAAATGCTTTAGCTGTGGGGCGGCGGGCGACGTCTTTAAATTCGTTGCTGAAATTAATAAAGTTTCCTTTGCCGAAGCTGCCCTCGAACTGGCCCAGCGCTACCAGGTTCCCGTCCATACGCTGCATCCAGAGAAAAAAGCAGAATTTGCACGGCAGCTTTCCCGGCAACAACAGCTGTTGGAAATCCTCCAGCAGGCTGCAGAGTTCTATAGCTATGCTCTGCATAGTAAACCGGGTCGCCCAGCCCTTGAATATCTACATCAACGCAATATCAACGCAGAAACGATCCAGCAGTTTCAACTAGGTTATGCGCCCCAAGGGTGGCAAGCCCTCTATAGCTATCTAGTAGAGCAAAAGCGCTATCCAGTGCAACTGGTAGCGGAATGTGGCCTCATTCGTTCCCGCAATACGGGAGGGGGCTGGTACGACTACTTCCGCCATCGGTTGATGGTTCCTATTTGTAACGACCGAGGGCAGGTTGTAGCCTTTGGGGGGAGGAGCCTTGGAGAAGAACAGCCCAAGTATCTTAATTCTCCAGAGACGGAACTTTTTTCTAAGGGGCGTACCCTCTATGCGCTGCATCTCGCCAAGAATGGGATCAGCCGCAAAGATCAGGCGGTGGTGGTAGAAGGGTATTTTGATGCGATTGCCCTCCATCAAGCAGGCATCAAAAATGTGGTCGCTTCTCTTGGAACGGCCCTTACTCAAGACCAAGTCAAACTACTTTTGCGCTATACCGCTTCGAATCGAGTCATCCTTAATTTTGATGGAGATGTGGCCGGGAATAAGGCTACCCATCGGGCCTTGGAATCGGTTAAATCGCTTGCTGCCAGTATGGCCGTACAGTTTCGGATTCTGGTAGTCCCTGACGGCAAAGACCCCGATGAATTCCTCCGTCATCATGGTCCCCTTGAATACGAAGCCCTCGTCAATCAGGCCAAACCGCTCCTGGATTGGCTTCTAGACCAAGCCTTTGTGGGTAAAAATCTCCGTCTGCCGGAGCATTTCAAAGCCTGTAGCGAACAAGTGGTAGCGCTCCTATCGGAATTGACAGACAACCTTAGCCGCGCTCAATATCTCCAGCACATGGCTGATCGTTTGGCGGAAGGGAACGGTCGTTTAGCCATACAGCTCGAAGAAGAATTACGTCGTCGGATTCGGGCTCTACGCTGGGGAGGCAATAAACCCCAAAAGTCAAAGCGCGGCATCGACCCATCTACAGGCGGTTTAAAGCTCTCACAAGCCGAGTTTCAACTGCTCCAAATCTTCTTGAACTATCCCGAATATCGAGCAGATATCTTCCGAGGGCTAGAAGAAAGAGAACTAGAATTTTCAATCTCCCACCATCGTAAGCTTTGGCAAATCATTCTAGAACTACAGGAAGAACTAGAAGTCGATGCTGATTTAGTGGCAGCCCTCCGAGGTCGATGTGATGATCCTAACCTCAACGGTCAGTTGACAGAACTTTTGTGGATTAGCGAACTGGGACGAGTAGCCTTGATGCGTCCGAGTATGGTAGTACGGGCAGCTCTAGCCAATATGGAATTGGAGATCTGTCAGCGCAGCTATCGCCAATGGGTGCGCTACTGGGAAGATTGTTTAGAGCCCGAACAAGCTCGCTTCTATCAAGAAGAAATGCATAGAGAATATCAACGTATCAAGGATCTAGAAATACAGACCTTCCTCAGCTACGAAGAAATGGCTGCCCTTGCTGATGATACACCTATCCTTGATGATGAGATGGACGAGCAAGAAGATATAGCCTTCTAGAGTTGACCATATTTCTTCGACCACCATAGACCTTTGGAAAGAAAAAAAGCTACGCCTTTGTGTTTTGTATTTTTTCTTTTTTCTGGATCGGAACAGCGCAGCATAGTTCTCTTTTCCCCTTCTGCATTGACGTAAGGATATTCCTCCAGCATCACTTTTTTGCATATGGGGCAAGGATATTGTGTTTTCAGAGAAGAAGGCTGTGGATTAGACGTATCTTCTGTCTTTGCACGTGGTTTCTGCCATTCACGCTTGAAATCATTCCAGAAAAGCACAAGGTCACACGCTTCGCATTTCAGAAAATATTTCTTCTTCATTTTTTGAGAAGGAATTTTAGCCATAGCTTTTGTGCAGCTAGCGCAACGCACCCTAGATAATTCCACAGGTACCTCCGAAGACCAGGATCTTCTCGATAGGGCAACCACTTGTTGCTTTGCCCGAGATAAAGCTGGGTCCAGGTAGGTTTCATTCCAGTGGATTAACCATCGCTCCCAAGCTTCTTTGCCCTCAGATATTCGGTCCAAGGTAGACTCCATCTGTGCCGTAAATTCAGCCTCAACCAGTCCAGGGAAGTATTCAGCCAAGAGGCTATCTGCTTGCATACCAAGTTCAGTGGGAATTAGCACTTTCCCCGTAAGCGATACATAGCCCCGCTCTAAAAGAGTTTTTCCTGCTACGGCATAGGTAGACGGCCTCCCTATTCCTTTGCGATCCATCTGTTGTACAAGTTTGGGTTCTGAATAACGCGAGGGGGGCTGGGTCTGTTTTTTTTCACAAGCTGCATGGTGCAGAGACAGGGCTTGCCCTTGACGGACTGAGGGCAAACTCAGCGCCTGAGCTAAATCATCCCAATAACGGGTATAGCCAGCAAATTCTACAACCATTCCCCGTGCTTCCCAGGTTACCTCTCCTGAGCGGGTGAGAATGCGGGTCTTGCGTAAACGAGCGGCAGCGACCAAACTCGCCACAGCCCGCCGCCAAATCAAGGAGTAGACTGCGTGCTGCTCCTCTGTTACATGGGGTTTCAATTGTTTGGGTGTTATGTTCACATCGCAGGGACGAATCGCCTCGTGGGCACCCTGGGCCCCGGCTTTATTCCGATGGGCGGTACCCTTTCGCTGGGGAAGATTTTTGGGATCATGCTGTTCGAGCCAGGTGCGCGTAGCTTCTACAAATTCGGAGGCCAGGGACACGCTATCCGTGCGCATATAGGTGATCAGGCCCTTAGGACCATCTCCTAAGTCAACTCCTTGATAGAGCTTTTCTGCAATTTCCATTGTCCGTTCCGGCTTATATCCCAACTTGGCTCCTGCTACCTGTTGCAGACTGCTCGTGATCAGCGGAGGTGGGGGAGCTTTTGGCGTTATCTTTCCCTCCACCTGCACCACTTGATGACTTTGACTACGCGCTAAACGGACCAATCGTTCAGCCTCATCCTGGCTTAAGACCCGTGTCGATTCGGAGGTCTGGCTGAGTTTCACTTCGGTGGTATCATCGGGCTCATCCGCTGGGGCGATACGCTCTTGAGTATCCTGTTTAAAGTAGGCCCGCCAGGATTGTTCACCCTCCAGGTAATCAACCCAGACGTTCCAGTAGGTTTGCGGTTTGAATGCCTGAATTTCCCTTTCTCGCGCACATAAAAGGTGGAGTGCAGCGGATTGGACTCTTCCAGCACTAGGGGCTTGAATGGTTTGCTGTAAAAGCGGGCTTAGCTTAAAACCAACTAAACGGTCCAAGCATTGACGCCCTTGCTGCGCTTTTACCTTGTTTTCATCGATCTTTCTGGGATGAGCAAGCGCCCTCTGCACCGCTTCTTGGGTGATTTCGGCAAAGGTAATGCGCTGCGGATTCCTCAGTCCCAGGGTCTTGGCTAGATGCCAGGAAATGGCTTCTCCCTCCCGGTCTGGGTCCGTGGCCAGGAAGACCTTGTCGGCTCTTCTAACAGCAGTTTTAATGCGTTCTACAGCACTCTTTCCCCGCTCACCATTCCATTCATAATGGCAATCAATCGTCTGCCCCTGGATCACAAAACCCAAGTTCCCCGGCCCGTCTTTAGCCAGTTGCCTAACATGTCCTCCAGAGGCTTGAATCTCCCAGCCTGCCCCAAGGATTTTTTTAAGGGTCTCTTTTTTCCCTCCAGATTCAATGATGAGAAGGTTACCCATGACAGCCTCTATATGCAGACAAATCGTTTCAGAACAGATTCAATTGGAAGCATCCACCGCCCCCGGTAAGGCCACGATCAAAGCTTCCAAAAGTTTACTAACCGGGGTTAACTGCATGCCAAAGGATGGACCCCCATAGCCTCTGGGCACTACCGCGCGGGTAAAGCCTAGCTTGGCTGCTTCTTTCAGTCTCAATTCCACCTGGGAAACAGCCCGCACTTGGCCGCCTAACCCGACTTCACCAATTAAAACAGTATTCGGGTCTACCACCCGGTCACGGAAGCTCGCCGCAATCGCCACCGCCACCCCCAAGTCTGCGGCAGGTTCTGCCACATTCAGTCCTCCCGCTGAAGCGACATAGGCATCCAACTTTGATAGAGGAATGCCCACACGCTTTTCTAAGACGGCAAGGATTTGCAAAAATCGGTTGGTTTCAATACCGGTACAGGTACGGCGGGGCGAACCATAGCTGGTTGGACTGACCAGCGCTTGCAGTTCTACCACCAGAGGTCGCGTACCCTCACAAGCGACAATGGCAGCCGTCCCAGGATTACTGTCCTCCCTAGAAGAAAGAAACAGCTCAGAAGGATTTTCTACTTCTATCAGCCCCCGATCGGCCATTTCGAAGACCCCAACTTCCTGTGTCGCCCCAAAACGGTTTTTGACCGAACGCAATAAACGATACGATTGGAACTGTTCCCCCTCAAAATAAAGCACCGTATCGACCAAGTGTTCCAAGACTCTAGGGCCGGCGAGGGTTCCCTCTTTGGTGACATGGCCGACGATAAAGAGGGTGATGTTTTCCCGTTTAGCAACCCGCATCAGGGCTGCGGTACATTCCCGCACCTGAGACACAGATCCCGGCGCTGAAGACAAAGCCCCAAAATAGACCGCCTGGATACTATCAATCATTGCTACCTGGGGCCGGAGATGTTCCAGTTCTAGCAAAACCTGTTCTAAATCAGTTTCGGCCAAAAGATAAAGAGATGAACCTTCACTGAGCAGACGGTCGGCCCTCAGCTTGATTTGCCGCGCTGATTCCTCCGCTGAAACATAGAGCACTCGCTGCTGTTGACTGAGTAGCTGGGCGGTTTGGAGCAACAGGGTAGATTTGCCAATCCCAGGGTCACCTCCAATTAGCACCAAAGACCCAGGAACAATGCCACCCCCCAAAACTCGGTCTAGTTCTGCATAACCAGAAGGTAGGCGAAACTCTGCCGTTTCTTCCACCAAACTAAGCGGAATCGAGTACAAAGGCTGGGCTGGAGCATCCTTAACTGCTTTGCTGGTGCGTTGACCGGGGCGGGGCACGGCGGGAACCTGCTCTACGACTTGCTCTGTAAAGCTATTCCAAGCCCCACACTCAGGACATTTGCCCAGCCATTTGGGAGAATCAGCTCCACAGGCACTGCAGGTGAAATGGGTCTTTAATTTGGCCATTTCCAAGGGATGACAGAGACCTCCCGATTGTAACCCTGGGCTTATTGCATTCTTAACAGACGTAGTATATTGGGTATCCACCCGCACCTTTCCAATTTTTCTAGGGCATAGCAAGTAAAAATCAACGCTATATCCTGTCCAATTGAAAAACAGGCTTAGGTGACTAAGTATTTATACCCTGTCTGGAAATATTAGCGGAATCAATTTCTCCCTGTTCCGTTGTTCAAGTGCTTAAAGTGTTTTTGGTTACAGTTTTAAAGTTTTGACTGAAAGATTCTCTCTAACCCTCTTTCTCTATATGCTTGAGGCCATTGACACAATCGTATAGGGTGCTATTTACGGGTCTTCAAAACAAAAAAAATAGATGTAAATTCTAAAAAAGGGAAAAGCCTCTAGTAGAAGAGGATATGATCAGAATTAATTTAAACAGATGAAATTGGGTCTTTGCCGTGAATTATTCTTCAACCGAAAACGAACCACTCGTAACATTCACAGCAGAGCTGGAATCAACCCCCGCCCTCCCAGAGGATTCTTCGGGTGATCTGGCAGAAGCACACGCTGCTGAACTATCAGTAGTTGCTGCTGAGGGAACAGACGTTCCGAGCGAAGCCAAAGCTCCCGTTGAATCAGAGTCCGCAGAGTTCCCACAAGAAACAGACGGCGCAATAGTAGAAGCTGAAGGCATTCCAGAAGAAGCTCCAAAGCCTGAGAACACGGTTGTTGCAGTAGATTCAGAGGTCGGCGAAGATGTAGTCGCAGTCATGGAGTCAGCCCCCACAGATGCGCACTCAGAGACAGGCGAAGCCAATGTCCCTGAAGCGAAGACCGAAGCACCGAAGGCTAAAGCAAGAAAATCTAAACTTCCTCCGATCAATCCTGAAGAAGGAGCGATTGTGGATGGGGTTGTGCGGAAATTGGTAGATTTTGGGGCTTTCGTGGATATTGGGGCGGAAATGGATGGCCTCATGCACATTTCAGAAATGTCCTGGGACCGAGTTGCAAAGCCGCAAGATGTCCTGAAAGTTGGACAGAAGATCAAAACGAAAATTATTAAGCTTGAGGGTGGAGACAAAAAGCGGATTGGTTTAAGCCTCAAGCAAGCCACAGAGAATCCGTGGAGCCTTGTTGGCACAGAATTCCAAGTGGGCGGACGCTATAAAGGCAAGGTGACCCGTATTACGGACTTTGGTGCCTTTGTGGAACTGGTCACAGGGCTAGAAGGACTTCTTCATAGCAGTGAATTTTCTTGGGCTCAGCGTAATGCTAATCCTAAGGATTTTGTCAAAGAGGGAGACGAAATCGAAGTCGTTCTGATCTCTGCTGATCCCAACAAACGCCGTATGGCTTTGAGCCGCAAGCAATTACAAGCAGACCCTTGGGCTAGTTCCGAGGAACGCTACACCCCCGGACAGACCGTCGAAGTGACTGTCCAAGAAGTGGTGGACTTCGGGACCTTCTGTGAAGTTGAGGAAGGCATGGTAGCCCTCCTCCCTAACCCTGAACTGACGAACCACAAGGAACCCCTGAAGGCAGGAGAAAAGCTGTCCGTCAAGGTCTTAGACGTAGATGCTAAACGTCGTCGGATGCGCTTAAGCCAACGGGCACTTGTCCCAAGCTCCAGCAGCGGTGCCCCATCTACCGAAACCCGTGAGATGCACAGAGGTCCCAGCCGCTCCAAAAAGCCACCAGCCCCTAGCCGTTCTGGTTCAGCAGCTTCTGGAAAATCCAGGGGGCCGAAGTCTACGACTTCTGTTTCATCTACATCCACTGGATTAGAAGGGCTGAGTGTTCTTGGTCAGGCACTTAAACAAGCTGGCTTTGACGTCTCTGAATAACTTTGAGCTTGTGCTTATGGATACAGGGTCTCCGCGATCCTGCGGATATTTTGCGCAAGAAAAATCTCTGTCTCTTATACTTGATATGAAGGTTTGTAAGTAACTTATGCAACCTTTCATAACAAACTTAAATTTACTGTGAAGCAAACCACCCTCGAGAAACTCAAACGCTATGACTACGCAGCCATTGCTCGTCACTATCGTCAAAGGCCCTGGTTGCCTGTATTTCGTGCCCTGCAGGTGTTCTGGTGGTTTGCAGGATTTGCACTCGGGGTATGGTTCGATTTAAAAAAAGGTCAAGAAGAACAAAATCGTCCCCGCCGGGCTATTCAGCTTCGGGAGATTATTACCAAGTTAGGCCCAGGAACCATCAAAATTGGTCAAGCGCTATCCACAAGGCCCGATCTGATTCCTGCAGCCTATATGGAAGAATTGACCATTCTCCAAGACCAGCTGCCTCCTTTTGACAATGCGATGGCTTTTGCCTGTATCAAAGAACAGCTTGGGAAAGATCCCCAAGAAATCTATGCTGAATTTAGTCCTGAGCCCGTAGCTGCTGCTTCTCTCGGTCAAGTTTACAAGGCCAAGCTTAAAAGTGGTGAAGTTGTCGCCGTTAAAGTGCAGCGACCCAACCTAGTACGTTCGCTCACGCTGGATCTGTTTGTTTTACGCTGGGCCGCTGGATGGATTGCGCCCTATCTTCCCTTGAACCTTGGCCATGACCTTAGCCTGATTGTGGATGAGTTTGGAAATAAGCTTTTTGAAGAGATTGACTATCAACAAGAAGGGCGTAACTGCAATCGTTTTGCAGAATATTTCAAAAATGATTCCAGGATCTATGCGCCTAAAATTTATTGGGAATATTCTGCCCGTAGAGTACTGACCCTAGAGTGGATTGATGGTATCAAACTCAATGATATAGATGCCATTCGCAAAGCAGGGCTGAGCACCGACAATCTAATCCGGCTTGGTGTGGAATCAGGGCTCAAGCAGCTGTTAGAATTCGGCTTCTTCCATGCAGATCCCCATCCAGGAAACCTTTTCGCCTTGCGAGATGGGCGTATGGCTTATATTGACTTCGGGATGATGGACCAATTACCTGAGTCACTCAAAGAAGGCTTAATTGATGCCTTAGTGCATCTGCTGAATAAAGATTATGACGAGTTGGCCGAATCCTTTAAAGCACTTGGTTTCCTTGCCCCTGAAGTGGATATCAGTCCGATTGTGCCAGCTTTGGAAAGAGTCTTAGGGGATATTTTGGGAGCGAAAGTTTCTGAATTTAATATCAAGACTATTACAGACCAATTCTCTGAATTAATGTTTGATTATCCTTTCCGAGTCCCCGCTCAGTTTGCCTTAATCATTCGTTCACTGGTCACACAAGAAGGGGTAGCCCTTTCCCTAGACCCTGAATTTAGCTTGGTCAGCATTGGTTATCCCTATGTAGCCCGTCGATTACTAACCGATGAGTCTCCTCGTCTACGGGAGCGGTTATTGAGAATCTTGTTTAAGCATGGACGCTTCCAGTGGCATCGTTTGGAGAACCTGCTGCGTATTGCTGGAGAGGGCGCCGCTGATAATGAGATAGACCTTATCCCCTCTGCCCAACTTGCCTTCCAGTATTTGACGAGCGAGGAAGGAGGATTCATCCGGGAGCAGGTCGTGAATGCCTTTACGGAAGGGGACCAGTTGCATACGCGCGAAGTTACGCGTCTATGGAAACTAATCCGTCCTCAAATTCAACCACAGCGTTTGGTCACGAGCCTCTTCACAGGAGTAGTCGATCAAGCACGTAAGCGTGTAACGGCTGCCGTTTTACCTCGATAACATATTACACTGAGGTCTAGCTTTTTCAGGCAAGCTATGGTGTCCTCTAACAGGCTGGTTCAAAAATGGGCGCTATTCAGTCTTTGGGGTATTACAGTTTGGGGTCTACCTAGCTATGCCATCCCTGACAACATTCCTGCGGCTGCGGATGACCTGAATATAGAACAGGATTTAGTCCAGCGTTCGCCCGTCCTCAAACGCTGGCTGGATAACCCACCCAATGTCCTCAGCGAGATAGACAATAGCCCAGCTTTTCCTACCAAGTTCAAAGTGGGGGTGGCGAATGTGACTTCGCGGGATAACGACTATGAACTGGTGCTGGGCATAGAAGACCTATTCCTGGGGAAAAGTCGATTTACGGCGAGTGGAGAATATCACCAATCTTTGAATCAAAACACCCATAACACCAATCTCTGGGGAGGAAATGTCCGCTATTACCTTCTGCCCCTGGGAGCCTATGTAAATTTGGCCCCCCAAGTAGGCTATACTTCCCTCCGCTTAGAGGGCGTAGAATTCCAAGGCCCTGAACTAGGGGGCAAACTGGTATTTGCCCTAGCCCAAACCGCTGATGTGACCCTGACAGAAAGCGTTATTTTGCCTTCGCAAGGGCTGACGGTAGGCCGGACCCAACTTTCCTTTGGTTATGCCTTGAGTCCTACGATACGGGTCAGTGCGGATATTGACTTTATCAATGCTCCGACTCGTCAAGATACTAGCTTTGGCATCAACTTTGAATTTACTTCCTACTAAGTTTTTAACAAAGTCTTAGTGCTCCGAAGGAATACTCTGCTCCCCGGATGGCCTACCCAAGAAAAACACCAGGGGCAGTGAGCCAATAAACATGATGCCCACCACTCGAAAGATATCCTCAAACGAGAGGATAGCAGCCTGGGTGTTGATCAGTTGGTCAATTAGCTTGAGGGCTTGAGTGTGAGACATGGCTAGGTCTATGCCCTGAGTGAAAAGTGCCCCACTCAGTTGGTCGAGACGCTGTGTCGTGGCATGGTTATACAGGCTCACGCTCTCGACTAAGATAGTCCGATGGAAAGCTTCCCTTTGCGCCAGTAGGGTCGTCAGCAGGGCAATCCCGATGCTGCCGCCGAGCTGACGTGTCAAGTTATATAGCCCCGAACCCGCTGATATAAACTCCTTAGGCAAAGGGCCAAGGGTCGCCAGACTAAGGGGTAGAAACATCATCACGGTTCCTGCCCCACGCCAAATGAGCGGCCAAAACAATTCTTCAGTGCCTGTTTGGGGATTCAGATGGGTGAGAGAAAACATCACAGCCACTGTAATTAGACCCCCTGTAAGAATGAGAAATCGAGGATCAAACCAGCGAGTGGCCTTGCCCATCAAAACCATCATGGCTGCTGAGGTCAGCGCCCCTGGCAGCAGTAATAGGCCCGTCTGCATCGCTGTGAAGTGCAATACGCTCTGGGTAAAGATCGGTACGGCGAACAGTGCTCCGTAGATACCCATCCCTAGCACCATCGAATAGATGCTTCCCGCTGCCAGAGAGGGAAAACGCAGTATGCGCAGATCCACCGCCGGATGCTCCGTAGTTAGCTCCCGCCAAATGAATAGACTAAGACCGCCAATGCCGATGACGGCCATAGCCACAATGAAAGAAGAGGAAAACCAATCGTCTTTCTGTCCTTCTTCCAACATCGTTTGTAAACCAGCTAGGCCCACGATGAGCAAGAAGATACCCAGCCAATCTACGGTTCGGTTCCGGTATGCAGCAGCAGGTTTCGGTAGGAAGATCCAGGCCATCACCACGGCCAAGATGCCGAAGGGAATATTGATAAAGAAGATCCAGCGCCAGCCAAGGGTATCCGTAAGGTAACCACCAAGCGTAGGACCGATGGCTGGTCCAGCAATGACTCCGACGCCAAAGAGGGCCTGGGCAACGCCTTGTTCCTCTCGCGGAAAGGTTTCAAACAGAATGGCTTGGGCTTTGGCTAAAAGTCCACCCCCGCCCAACCCCTGTAGAATGCGGGCAAAGATCAGCATGGGTAGGTTGACCGACAAGCCACAAAGTACCGAGGCAAGGGTAAAGGCAATCAGGGAAAAAATGAAGTAGGTCTTGCGCCCAAAGTAATCGCCTAACCAAGCCGATAAGGGAATGATGATCACATTGGCGATGGCATAACCGGTTATCACCCAGCCGATTTCTGAAAGGGTGGCACCGAGGCTACCTTGCATATCGATCAGGGCAACATTGACGATACTGGTGTCTATAACTTCCAGAATCGCTCCCAGGGAAACGGTGAGGGCAATCGCCCATTTGAGCCAACTGTTGCGAGGAGAATCTACCGAATCAGTGATAACAGCAACAGGGCGTTCAATGGCCCGTGTCATGTGAAAATTCCTGTACCGAGGGAGTAGGGTTTGTCATGATGCCGCACACAAAAATATCGACACAGCTATCGAGGTAGTGCTCCGCGTCATATTCCAGCATGCTTACGTGCCGTCGGAGCATTCCTGCGAGTAGCATGCCCGTAAAAATATCAATAGCAGCGACAGGATCTAGTTCAGCCCGCACGTTACCCTGACGTTGGGCATTCTGTATATAAGCTGTTAGTCTTTCACGCAGAGGCTGGATGGCCTCACGCAGGATCTGGCGAGCTTCTTCTGGATACCTGCGGGCCTCACCGATGAGGGTTCGGGTTAGGGCTTCATGTTCTTCTAGCGTCCGGTTGTAGAGATGGGCGTAGTGAACCAGGTCTGTACGCAGATCTTGGGTCCACTCCTGTTGATTGGCAAGGCTCTCCGCCTGCAGCGCAAAAGCCTGTGAGATAACAGCACCTAGCAATTGGTTTTTGCTAGAGAAGTGGCGAAAGACGGTTACCTCGTTCACGCTAGCAACCCGGGCAATTTCTCTAGTGGTAGCACCCTGAAAACCGTCACGAGCAAAGACTTCAGTCGCTGCTTCCAAAAGGCGCTGGCGGGTATTTTTGCTAGAGCCTGAATGAATGTTCATTGTCGTCATGCAAGTGCTTACTTACATTTATAAGGATAAGCGGCACCCGTAAATTATGCAAGTACGTACATATCTATAAAGGTGGTATGCGGCAATGATTCCTTATTTTTGTTGATCAGAATTATCCATGCCCACGACTCGTACTACCTGGGTAGTGTTCCTACCTTAAGAGATAACGTCCCATCGCTTTTAAATAGACCGAAACAGGGAACTGATAATAATTGCATATAATGCTGCCTACTAAAAACAGATGTAATAAGAACGTCAAACCAGTCCAAAAGATGGGAAACCAAGCCCAGGCTGTATTTGGTATCGATGGAACACAATAGGTTGTTATGCCAACAATGAAAGGAGGGAATAAAATTAAACTTATTCCAGCGAACCAATCGGCCTTTCCCAATTCCGTTCCCTTAGGATATACTCCCCGCCAGGTGTGACCCTTCCATTGCCACGTTAAGGGATGAGAACTATCTATTACGGTCAAGGTTTTTTGACTGGAATCCACGGTGAAGATATGTTTGCATTGAACACAGGATAAGGTTTCCATTAAAGCCATGGGAGCAAGCTTTCCAAAGCGACAAATCGGGCAATATTCACTATCTAAAATCATGGATTCCTCTACCTACTAGAAATGTCAGAGTAAAGTCGTAGGAAGCTTGCTGGTATATTTTGTCTAGGACAGCACCCAGATCTTATACGTCTGCCCTACTCTTTACGAATACCTTTGTGATTGCTTTAGGCTTGGGCTACTTTGAACATGACAGAAGAAACATGGTGGTTAATCGGGACGATAGTGGGTAGCCACGGACTCAAAGGTGAATTGAAGGTATTGCCAGAAACTGATTTCCCAGAACGTTTAACAGAAGCGGGTCCCCGCAGGTTGCAAGGACCGGATGGGCAACATCGGGAGGTCTATCTCTTATCAGGTCGCTATCATGCCAGTAAAAAGCAGTATTTGGTCCAACTGAAGGGCGTAGATGACTCTGATGCGGCAGAAGCCTTACGTGGTTGGCATCTCGTTGTTTCTAGCGAAGAGCGGCTTGTGCTTGCGACCGATGAATTTCATGTTATGGATCTGATTGGGCTCATGGCCTATCGACAGGATACGGGTGCGATCCTAGGGCCTGTGGTGGATATGAATACCTTTGGCAACGACATTCTGGTTATTCAAACGCCCAAACAAGAGCTGATGGTTCCCTTTGTAAAAGCCCTCGTCCCCGTGGTAGACCTGGAACATAAACGGCTTGAAATCAATCCCATTCCAGGACTATTGGACGAGCTGCTAGAGGATCCAGCGTCATAGCTTGGCCTCTTAAGTACCGCAGGAGCTTAAGCCAATTGTCTGGGAGAGGGGCCGTACAACTTATTCTTTCTTGGCTAACGGGATGGGTGAACTGCAAGCGATAGGCATGGAGTACCTGCCCTTGAAAGTTGACCTTGGGCAGTTTCCCCTGTCCATACAGAGGGTCCGCTACGATCGGGTGGCCCATGTGGAAGCTATGGACTCTGATTTGATGGGTGCGGCCCGTCTCTAGGCGAAATCCAATCAGGGTATAGTTGCCCATGCGTTCCAGGACTTTCCAATGGGTGCGGGCAGGACGGCCATTTTCTACCACCGCCATTTTTTTTCGCTGGACCGGATGGCGGCCAATAGGAGCATCTACTACTCCCATTAGTGTTTTGGGAGCGCCCCAGACAATGCCTAAGTACTCTCTTTGTGCCGTTTTAGCCTGGATCTGAGCCTGTAGACTTTGATGGGCTAAGTCGGTCTTAGCAACGACCAGAACGCCACTGGTGTCTTTGTCCAATCGGTGAACAATACCGGGACGTTCTACACCGTTAATCCCTGATAAATCAGAACAATGGGCGAGTAGGGCATGAACCAAAGTGCCACTGCTATGTCCTGGAGCCGGATGAACGACCATCCCGACGGGTTTATTGAGGACAATTAACTGTTCGTCTTCATAGAGGATGTCCAGGATAGCGGCTTCACCCTCACTAGGAGAGAGGTCTAGGGCCACGGGGGCAGGGACTTGAACGGAAACCTCATCTCCAGATTTGATCGGACTTTTGCATACACAGGGATGTTGATTGAGTAACACCTGTCCTTGATCGATCAACTTTTGCAGACGAGAACGAGACAAATCGGGCAGTTGGGCTGCCAACCATCGGTCTAACCGCTGCTCCGAGGGGTCTGGCGGAACTATCAATTGGTGGGTATGCATAGGAGTTACTTCGTTATCTTGCTATTTGGATTCGGGCAGGAAATTTTTCAAGAGTTTACTTACCCGATCACTATTCTTTTGATCGCCTTTGTCCTCAAAGAGGCTTTGGGCACTTTTGAGCTCAATTTCCGCTTGCTTCATCAGCGCTAGCCCCAGGTTATAGCGGGTGATTGGGTCTTTTGGGTCTAGCTTGACACCCTGTTCTGCCGCCCGGATCGCTTCTTGATAACGTTTGGCGGCAATCAGAGCACCTGCCAAATTACCCAGAGGTTCTACTTCCTTGGGGGTGAAGGATACCGCTTTCTGGAAAGAGTCAATTGCGTCTTCTAAGCGATTCTGGCTAAAGTAAATTTTCCCGACATTGTTGTAGGCAAAGCCTAGCTTAGGGTCCAACTCTAAAGCCTTATTAAAAGCTTCTAGGGCCTCTGGAGTCTTGTTCTGTAGACGTAGGGCTTCACCGAGATTGTTATAGATTTTTGCGATGCGCGGATTATCTCCTGCTGGCACATTCTGGATAGCCTTACGGTAGCTGGAAACAGCTCCTTCATAATCTCCCTGTCTTTTGAGTGCAATCCCCAGATTATTCAGGGCTGTAGCATCGTCTGGCCTGAGTCTAAGATATTCACGATATAAGCGGGCCTGCCGGGCAGGGTCTTGGGCTTTGACCGCATCTTGAAATAGGCTATCCTCTGGGCTAGCTGCCGGATTCGTGGGATTCTCAGCCTGGGCCAAAAGGGGTGGTTGCATGACCAGACAGGCTGTACCAAGCCATAATCCGAGCAAGGTCTGCTGCATGGGTGAATTTTTGAGTATATTCTTCATAAGATAGAAAGTAGTGGAACGTGCAGTATTACTCTAGCGTCAATGCTATTGGGTTCTTACCTCAAACTGCTATGCAAAAGGTTCCCGTTTGGACGTTAACTATCTTGCTATCCTTGCTCTTGTCTTCTCTTGCGCCCTCTGCCAAAGCCCAATGGGTTGGTCCTTTGCTCACGCCTCTGCTCAAAACATGGATCATGCAACAGGTGACTCGTGCAGACAATTTGGATATCAAACTCCAAGGAACGGACCAGGAACTTCTAGGAGGGCTGATTCCTCAAATTAATATCAGTGCTGATAACGTGGTCTATCAAGGGATACAGGCTCGTTCGGTCAATTTGGTGGGCCGCTCTGTACAGCTAGATCTGGCCCAGGCCCTTAAAGGAGGTGGGGTCAAACTCAAGAGTCCAGTTCACGCAGACTTGGCGATCACGATGGCAGAACCGGATCTAAATCGCTACTTGACTTCTCCCCAATTTCAAAAGCAGTTTGCTAACCTCAGGTTCCCAATGCCTGGTTTTGCCGGATCTGCGTCTTCGTTACCCCTTTCGCTCAATCAACCCCAACTAACTTTCCTAGACCAGGGACGGGTCCAGGTAACGGCTGCCCTCAAGCCTGAGCAGGGACCATCACTCCCGGTACAAATTACCACAGGGCTCGACCTTCTGAATAACAATACTCTGCAATTGAATAATCCAGAGTTGAAGTCCAGTGGTCAAGTGCTCCCCAATGAGCTACTCCAAAATCTCAAGATTGATCTGGGACAAGACACTCAGATTAAATCGCTGGATATCCGTAAAGGCTTGATGCAGCTAAGTGGTATTTTTACCATTCGCCCCTGACCGATATCATCAGAGTCGTGATTAGGGTAGTTTTAGTTATGTCTGATCTTGCTTATTTATTTCTTAGAGGACTTCTTTCGTGCGTAATCAAATAGCTCTCTTCTTGCTAGGCACTACCTTGGGTCTAGCACTCAACCAACCAGCGCGGGCATTGGATGAGAACGTAGTGCTTCGGAAGATGGATAGCATTCCTGTTTTTACCTTGCTGAACGAGAAGAGTAGTCCCGTTCTTGTCGCACCCCCAAAAGGAGCCAAGACCTCTGCTTCCCAAATTGCCTATTTTTTCTTGAGTAAGCAAGAACTCGCTAATTTTCAAAAAGTTCTTGAGAAATCCAATCCTACCTTGGCTAAATCACTGAAGGCCAAGGCATTGCCCTTGGGCAAAGCTATAGAGTTTGGCAATGAGAATAAAAAAAATAAGCTTGCTATTGAAATCCTGCCTTCCCAAAATTCTTTGAGCTATGCCTTGAAACTGGCTCAGGAAAAAGATAAAGCGCTTAAAGTCTATCCAGGAGTTCCTATCTTCGCCCTCACCGATAAAAGTGAAAAAAATGTGCTTGGGGTAAAGCAGAATGGCCAAACAGTCCAACCTTTTTTCTTTGATAACCAGGACGCTGAGAATACTTTTGCTGCCCTTAAACAGAAAAATCCTGAACTTGCAAAAAATACTAAAATTGCCGTGTTACCTTTTCAAAAGCTCTTTGACTTACTGCGTCAAACTAAAGATGCAAAAGAAGCAGATCGAATCGCAATCGTTCCATCATCTGAATCTTTGCAGTATGCCCGGACTTTGAACCCCACTAAGAAGTAAACACCTTCTGGCTAGTAGTAGATTCTCGGGCAAGTCCTTTCCTATCATTCGATGTCATCTTGCCCTAAGTTATTTCGCACGACGCCACCAAACCCGATAATCTATACTTATGATATATATCAGCTTTTTGGAGGATGCTATGTCGAAAACTGGAATTGCCAAGCTTTTTCGTAACGGACGTAGCCAGGCTGTACGTCTACCTCAAGAGTTCCGTTTCCAGGGAGACCGGGTGCGCGTAAGCCGGGTCGGGAAAGGGGTCCTCCTTGAACCAATCGTGACGGATGCAGCCGAATGGTTTGCAGAATTGGATCGAATGAGCGACGAGCCCTTTATGCCCGAGGGTCACCATCAGCCCATTACACCTATCCGTGATCTGTTCGGATGACCTACTTGTTGGATACGAACGCATGCATCGCGCTGATCAACGGGAATCCTTCCCATGTGCGAGAGCGCTTCCAGCGCACAATGGCTACAGGCGATTCCATCACTGTGTCATCGGTTGTGGCTTTTGAACTTTGGTATGGTGTTGCTAAGAGTACACGAAAGGTAGCCAATACCAAGCGACTGGAAACCTTTTTCGCTGGGCCGCTTGACCTGTTGGCCTTTGACGATGAGGACGCTCGGACAGCGGGGACTATCCGAGCCGAACTAGAAGCAGGTGGGAATCCGATTGGGGCCTATGACCTATTGATCGCGGGACAAGCGCTACGATACGGAGCGACCCTGGTGACAGCGAACGTCTCAGAATTCTCAAGGGTAGCGGGTCTCACCTGGGAAGATTGGGCGTCCCTGAGTTGAGCAGAATACACGGATGGATCGCAGCCTCCCCTCCTCAATGTTCTCTACGAGATTAAATGAAGTGGAAGTTAATTTTGTCTTTTAGCCTCTCTTTGTCAAGAATCTTGGGATCGCCAAAGTTTATACACCGTATGTTTTCCGGGATGAAATTACCCCCCTTTTTTTTGGCAAAGCACCTCTGAATGCAGTTTTAGATCGCGCTTAGGATACATGTAAGGAATAGTGTCCACCTATGTGGCCACGAGGAGAGTAAGCTATGACCGACACCCCTTTGCTCAAATTGCAAGACTATGGCCAAAGCGTTTGGTTGGACTATCTCAGACGAAACTTGGTCACTTCTGGGGAACTTGCTCAAAAAATTGAACAGGATGGACTACGTGGGCTGACTTCTAACCCAGCCATTTTTAAAGAAGCGATTGTGGGAAGCGCTGATTACGATGATGCGATTCGGACCTTAACAGCACAGGGATTAACGGAAGACGCCATTTACGAAACCATGGCAGTGGAAGATATCCAAGGTGCTGCCGATGCCTTCCGGCCCTTATATGACCGTTTAGACGGCAAAGATGGTTTTGTAAGTCTCGAAGTGTCCCCCCATCTGGCACGGGATACCGCTGGGACAGTCGCTGAAGCCAAGCATCTCTGGCAAAAAGTCAATCGCCCCAATTTGATGATCAAAGTGCCGGGAACCCCTGAAGGATTACCTGCTATTCAAGAACTGATCGGGGAAGGCATCAACGTCAATGTCACCCTTTTGTTCTCGCGGGAAGCCTACAAAGCCTGTGCCGAAGCCTATCTCAGCGGGTTGGAAGCCCACCTCGCCAAAGGTGGAAATCTAAGCCGCGTGGCCAGTGTAGCCAGTTTCTTCCTGAGCCGCATTGACAGTTCTATTGATGCGAAACTAGAAGCCCTGATCGCCAAAACAACTGATCCGGCAAAACTCGAGAAACTGCAAGGGCTGATGGGAAGCTTGGCAATTGCCAACGCCAAACTGGCCTATCAGGATTACAAGGCACTCTTCACCAGCGAACGGTTCAAAGTGCTCGCACAAGCAGGAGCCCATCCCCAAAGGCTTTTGTGGGCGAGCACAGGCACCAAAAATCCCCATTATCGGGATGTGCGTTATGTAGAAGAGCTGGTTGGGCCCAATACGGTCAATACTATGCCCGTTGCTACCCTCAATGCCTGTGCAGACCATTGTGAGCTGCGTTCTAGCCTGGAAGAAAACCTAGAGCAAGCCCAAAAACTGCTGACAGACCTGGAGGCGGTGGGTATTAGCTTGGATCAAGTCACCGCTGACCTCTTGGTAGATGGTTTGATCAAATTCACGGGACCTTTTGATGAACTTCTACAGAGCATCCGCAACAAACGGGCACTTGTAGCAAGTACTTAGTGTTACTTCATTTCACTTATATATAGGAAACCTCTATGACTAAACCCAGTATCGGTCTGATTGGTTTGGCCGTGATGGGAGAGAACCTGGCCTTAAATATTGAGAGCAGGGGCTTTCCGATTGCAGTTTATAACCGAACCACTTCCGTCACGGAGAAATTTTTAGCCACCCGTGCTAAGGATAAACAATTCTACGGGGCCTCGACCTTGGAAGAATTTGTCCAGAGCATGGAAACGCCTCGCAAAATCATCATCCTGGTCAAAGCCGGCGCTCCGGTAGATGCGGTGATTGATCAGCTCAAGCCGCTTTTGAGTCCTGGGGACATCATTATCGATGGCGGTAACTCACTCTATGAGGATACCGAGCGGCGGGCCGTTGCTATAGAAGCCTCTGGATTGCGATTCATGGGTATGGGTGTTAGCGGTGGGGAAGAAGGGGCACTCCATGGTCCTAGTTTGATGCCTGGAGGTCCCAAAGAAGGCTATGAAGAGATGGCCCCCATTCTCACCAAGATTGCGGCTCAAGTAGATGATGGTCCCTGCGTGACCTACATAGGACCCCGTGGCGCTGGTCACTACGTGAAGATGGTCCACAACGGCATTGAGTATGGAGACATGCAGCTCATTGCCGAAGCCTATGATCTGCTGAGAAGAGTCTTGGGCCTTACTGCAGCAGAATTGCACGAAGTCTTCTCCGAATGGAATAAGACCGAGCTGGAATCCTATCTCATCGAAATCACCGCCGATATTTTCACCAAGATCGATGACCAGACTGGAAAGCCCTTGGTTGACCTGGTTCTGGATAAAGCGGCCCAGAAAGGGACCGGCAAGTGGACCATCATGTCGGCCTTGGATCTAGGCGTTCCGATCCCAACCATAGATGCAGCGGTGAATGCCCGAATCTTATCTTCCCAAAAAGATCAGCGAGTAGCAGCGTCCACTGTGCTCAAAGGCCTGGAAGCAAGCTTCACGGGGGATCGCCAGATATTTATTAATGCTGTACGTGATGCCCTCTATTGTTCGAAAATCTGCTCCTATGCTCAGGGAATGGCTCTGATCAAAGCGGCTTCCGATTCTTTTGAGTACAATCTAAATTTGGGAGAAATCGCCCGCATCTGGAAAGGTGGATGCATCATCCGGGCAGGCTTCCTGGACAAGATCAAGCTAGCCTTCCAGAAGAACCCTCAACTGGCCAACCTCCTTTTGGATGATGGCTTCCGAGGGGATATCGAACAAAAGCAGAAAGGTTGGCGCTATGTCGTCGAAACCGCAGCGATCCACGGCGTACCGATCTATGCTCTGGGCGCTTCTCTATCCTATTTCGATGCCTACCGTCAGGCAAATCTACCTCAAAACCTGACCCAAGCTCAGCGAGACTATTTTGGTGCCCATACCTATGAACGCACCGACCAACCAGGATCTTTCCACACGGAATGGGCGAAATAAGTCTTCCATTCTTGTTGCTTCTCGTTCCAAGAAATTGAATTAATGGAACTGATGAGTTACAACGGCGGAAGATACCAATGGATCGATTGGCTTTCCTCGCGCCATCCGGCACGGCCTATTATTCCTTTTCTTCGGCACCGCCTAGAGCGGAGCACTCAAAAAAACTTAAGGAGTACCCTATGTCCTTCGTCCTACCTCCTCTACCTTACGCAAAAACAGCGCTGGAACCCTACCTCACCGAGGAGAACCTCGACCTCCACTACAGCAAGCACCACAATGCCTACGTAGTGAACCTCAATAAATTTATTGATGATGGGAAAGTCGATGGCAGCAAGACTTTAGAAGAAGTCATTCTGTCCTCTGACGGCCCTGTATTTAATAACGCTGCTCAGATTTGGAATCACACTTTCTACTGGAGCTCCCTGAAGCCTGGTGGGGGTGGTGAGCCGACAGGGGCTCTGGCCGATGCTATAAACCGTGACTTTGGCTCCTTTGCCAAGCTCAAAGAAGAGTTTACCAATGCCGCTGTCAGCCAGTTTGGCTCCGGCTGGGCTTGGTTGGTTGTAGAAAATGGAAAGCTCAAGGTCACCAAGACCAGCAACGCGGACCTCCCACTCAAGTATGGCCAAACAGCGCTTCTTACCTGTGATGTGTGGGAGCACGCCTACTATCCCACCTATAAGAATCTTCGTCCTAAGTATGTCGAGACCTTCTTGAATAGCTTGGTTAACTGGGACTTTGCTGCGGAAAACTTAGCTAAGGCCTAATCAGGGCCGTTACACTAGCCAGGTTAAAGCTTAAGTCGCCTATCCATGAATACCCCCTAATTTTAAGGGGGTATTTCTTGATTTTCGATTGCTGCTCTTTGTGCGACGTTACGTTCCCCTATAATTCCAAGAGTTTCTTACTCGGCCTCTTCACTTAGCGTTCGACTACTCGGTCTGCTTACCTAGCGTGTCACTACCGACGACGATCAAGGGCTTCATGCGGTAAAACTATGTAGAGCAGACCTGTTAACCTAGCAAAGCATTAAGGAACTATAAAAAATCAGCGCTAAAGTTTTATCTCTCCTCTCATGAACTCTTTCTCTCCCCTCCGATCTACTCGTGTATTCCTTCGGGAACAGGTGCTAGATGAACGATTGATTCTCTCTTTGCGGAATATGCTCGGGGAGTCTCTGAGAGATATTGTTCCATTGAATTATGTCGCTCCTACTTTATATTTGGGGCACTTTAACCCTATAGACCCTACCGTACAGGCTACCTTAAGCCAAAAACTGAAGAGCCCTCTGGAATGGGTCCTGCTGGATGCGGAGGATTATGCATTTTGGCAAGAATATTGCCGTGAGCACATCAAGGACTTTGAAGATGCCGCTCCTCTGCGGCCAGCCCCACCATCTAAAGTCATGACCACGGTGGGTGCAGACTTAGATGAACGGCAGATCTCTGAGCAGGTTCGCCAACTTATCCTGGATGCTCTGGAGTGCCGAGCTTCTGACATTCACTTTGAACCAATGCCCCAGGGGTTGTTGGTGCGTTTCCGTATAGATGGTCTACTCAAAGAAGTAGCGTTGATGTCTCCTGCCTTAAGTAAGGTGGTGCTAGCACGGGTAAAAGTTCTGGCAGAGCTAGATATAGCAAACCAGCGAACGCCCCAGGATGGTCGCTCTACAGAATATTTTGGACAAGTGGAAGTAGACCTACGGGTAAGCACCCTGCCTTGTTTACATGGGGAAAAAGCCGTTATCCGTCTTTTACCAAAAACTCAATCTTTCCAAATTGAAGAAGTAGGCTTTTCCTTTGACCAACTGAAGCGATTCCGTTCATGGTTGGGCTATAGCCAGGGGCTGGTCTTGATCACAGGGCCTACGGGTTCAGGAAAAACCAGTACCCTCTACGCTGGCTTGATGAATGTACTCACGCCCACAAAAAACATCGTTACCATTGAAGATCCGATTGAGTATCAACTTTCCTCGGTCAATCAGGTCCAGGTGAATCCGAAGGCTGGTTTGACGTTTGCTTCGGGATTGCGGTCTATCTTGCGTCAAGATCCAGATGTGATCATGGTGGGGGAAATCCGAGATTTAGAAACGGCCCAGACGGTCTTTCAAGCTGCAGTGACGGGCCACTTGGTCCTGAGTACGCTGCACACCAATGATGCCCCGAGCACCATTAATCGTCTGTTGGACATGGGAATTGAACCCTATTTGGTGGCTGCTTCTTTGCTGGGGGTGGTAGCGCAGCGTTTGGTTCGGAAGGTCTGTCCCCATTGCTGTCAGGAATATGAGCCAAAACCTACGGATATTCGCCGTTTAAATGTCGAAAAGGTCCCTCCCGCTACCCGTTGGCAAAAACCGATGGGTTGTGATCTGTGCAATCATATGGGCTACCTCGGTCGAGAGGGAATCTTTGAAATGATGCCTGTAGACGGGCCTTTGAGACAGATGATCCGTGACCGTGCCAGTGAGCAACAAATGCGTGTCCATCTGGAACAAAACTTGGGAGAGCGCTCTCTTAACCAATCAGCGGTACAAAAAGTAATGGAAGGGAAAACTTCTATTGAAGAAGTTCTCAGGGTGGTAACTATCTGAATCATGACCCAGCCCTTCCCCACAGAAGACCCTAAGCTACCCCTCGCTCCGTGGGAAGAGTCGTCCCTAGGCGACGATTTTGACGTATCAAAGACTCACGGAGCAGAGGTCTTCTACTTGGGAGACGAGGCCGACGAACAGCCCCCCCATCCTCAACCACCCGACCAAGAAGTAGAGGCTGGTTTCCCTTGGCAATCCAGCAGTCTATCCAATCAAAGAACAACATCGTCAAAGCCTCTCCCTTGGGAGGTCAAAGATATATCTTCTATATCTTCTGGGCAATCATATCAGACCCAGCCCCGCCCCCAGGTTCCTCCCGTTAGTCCCTCTCGACCGAGTCCTCCAAAAAATTTGCTGCAGCCCAAAAAATTCACCTCTGACATCTGGCAGAATGTTCCTATATCGGGCTATGTTACTGCGGCAGCTGTCTTGGTTTTGGGAATGGGAGTGGTGTGGACAGCCAATGGTCTTTCCAAGGATTCAACAGTCAATGTGCCGCAAAGTGCCATTGTGGCAAAGAATAGTACCGTCGGAGCGGACGGAGGAACTTCTAGCGCATCCATACCCGTGCGTCCCCTGCGGTCTCGGGTCGTACCCGGTTCATCCTCCAATGAGGCCTCTAAGCCTGGATATATGCCAGAGGCTACTCCTGCGAGGCCAATGGCTCCGCTCCTGAATGGAAGCGTAAATTCATCGGATTCCACTTCCTCGGGCGAAACCAGTTCTGAATCTTCAACTGAATCCATGTATCTGTCTCCGCTAGCGGCTAGTTCTGCAGAGGCCGGAGCAGAGGGTGGGCCCCAAAATCCTTTTGCGCCTGCTTATCCTGCGCCAAAGCCTGCGGAGGAACCAAAACCGACCCTAACACCCCCTCCTGTAAGGCCTTTACCCTTGCCTCCCCCGCCCAAAGTGCTACCAGCGGTCCTTTCTCTAGAGGGAGTCGCTACGGATGGAAAGACAAAATTAGCGATTGTGCGGGTTGGGGATCAGCCCCTCACCGCAGAGGTGCAAGTTGGTACAACAATAGAAGGCTGGACGGTCACCGCTATCAAGGACCAGACCGTTACCCTCCGCAAATATAAACAACAACAGGTGCTCCGGCTGCCATGAACAAGAAAATGCTCAGTTCTGCCTTGACTGTTTTAGGGATACTGCTTTCTACTCAGCTTCCCCTCCTGGCAGCTCCTGTCCTCACTCAATTGAATCCCACCGCTAATGGCTTGGAATTATCCGCCAATGAGTCACTGGGCTATCGCGTCCTCAAGCAAGATGCCAAACAGGTCGTTGTGCTCTTACCTGGAGCAAAGTTAGGTTCTCTCAGCCCTCAATACACGGCGAATGTAGGTCAGGTCAACCTAGCAGAGAATGCCCAAGGGGTCCAAATGACCGTGGATTTTGCCAATAATGGATTGGCTTATGTCTTTCGTATGAACAAACAGAATTCTGCGCTTGTGTTGGAGTCGATTAAGCCTGCTGAAGCGATCGCAAAATCTTTGAATAATCCCTCTCTATCCGTACAGCCCGTCTCTTCCCCATCTTCTAATGCTGGCCCACGGGTCAATCTCAAGGTGCGAGATGGAGAAGTGCGGGACGCCTTAACCCTACTGAGCCGAGTTTCTAAAACCAGTATCGTCACCAACCAGGAAGTAAAAGGAAAAGTTACGCTGAACTTAGAAAACACCACCTTTGATGAAGCCCTAAAATCTTTGACGAGCGCTGCAGGCCTCCGCACCGAAAAAGTAGGGAATGTTTTCGTGGTCAGCCAGCCTGCTTCCCAGCAGCCTAACGCCTCTGGAGGTGGCGGGAATAGCCCTAATCCCTTGCGATCTTTGAATCCTAAAGAATTTCAAGGAGATCCTGGACGCCGATTGGTTTCGGTTATTGCTAATTCCACGCCTCTGAATGTAGCCCTACAAGAAATGGCTAACCAGGTAGGGGTGGATATTGTCATTAATGGGGAGTTGACAGAACCCGTGACAGCCCGCTTAGTTTCTAGACCCTTCGAAGATGCCTTAAAGCAACTGTTGCTCGGTACTAACTTTGGTTTCATCCGCGATGGAGATACCTATCGAGTCGGAGATGCTACCCCTGGTTCACCTGCAGCTCGTAATTTTGACGATGTGCAAGTGATCAAGCTAGCCTATAGCGATGCAAAAGATGTCTTGGCGGCTCTTCCTCCTGATACCCGTGCTCAAGGGATTAAGGTAGATGCTGCCCGTAATGCCTTGATTGTCTCAGGACCCTCTAATTTCCAGGCAAGTATCAAACGTTTTGTGCAAACGGTAGACACTCCGATTCAGCAAGTCAGTTTCTCTGTCAAAGCTTTTCAGTTGGACGAGGGGGGCAGTAGGGAATTTGATGTTCTAAAAGGGGCCGATCCAAGCCTAGGAGCCATAGCTACTGCTAATGCTACAAATCCTATCAGTTTGGCAGGTGCAATTGCGGGAACTAATGTTGCCATGTATAACAACATCGCTCTTTCATTAAGCATTATTAATGGACTTATCAATGAGAATAAGGGGAGAGTTTTAACGGATACAAAATTGACCACTATGAGTGGGCAGAAAGCTTCCATAGATGTGAGTCAAGACATCAATGTACGGATCACGACGCCCATCAATACGGGGGGTACTTCAACAATCAGTAGTCAGTTCCAGACCATTCGTGCAGGTAATGTGATCGAAATTGAACCTGTGATTCGCGCAGACGGAAAAGTGTTTGCTTCTATATCCGTTGAAGCCTCTGTCCCTGTGAGAAAAACCATTTTGCCCGATGTGGCTCCTGATATTAACCGTAGAAAAGTAACGAATAAGTTGATTCTTGAAGATGGACAGACCTTAGAAATTGGTGGTTTGATTCAGGAGACTATTACAGAGACCAAACGACGTTTGCCCCTTTTTGGATATTTGCCGCTAGTCGGAGAGTTCTTCAGCGATACGGGAGAAGACAAGACCACTAATCAGCTCTTGGTTTTTATCACTCCCTACCTCAGCCGGGCTCCTCAAGCTTCCGTCCCCACCCTGGATCCAGCCCCTAAACGGCCTTCTGCGCCTGGTATTTCGCTTCCCTCGCAATCAGGAGTGCGGTAACAACCTACGGCTCAACCTAATTAGCCGCCGTACTTGGGGCATTTTCTCCAATATGCTGCTGGATGGCGTAGGCTTGCATCCCCTGGAGCACCGCAAGCTCTGAAAATGCCTCTGTTAGTTTTGCGTGGGCTTCATCGCTCACGCTTGCTTCGATTCGTTTCATCAGGTCAGTTACCCGTTCTCCCTGCGCTTGAATCTCCTCTGGGTCAATCCGGCCATCAGCAATAGCCCGTTGCCACGATTCCATACGCTGGAAAAATTGAGCTGAATACACTTCGTTGGTCTCTTCGTTAAACCAACTGGTAGGCAACTCTACTGGAGTCGAAGGCGTAGGAGCGACTTGTTCCGTCGAAGTACTGCCGGTGGGCAAAGCCGACTCGATGACTTTCCAGACTTCCTGATCGAGCTGGTATTGTTCCCACGTACCCCAGGCTGCCGGTAAGACTAGAGGCAAAAAGAGCAACAAGCCAATGCCTGCCACAATCAGTTTATCGGCCCAGGCTCCTGCTCCGATCTTGACTTCGAGGGATTGGTCAGCCAGGGGCTTAATTTGGATGGTCAAAGCAGCGGCAAGACCAACGGCCACGCGCCAAATATCATCTCGGTAGCCTTGAATCACCAAGCTGCCATCCGGCAAACGAAGCAGCTGCGTTTCATATTCATGGCCCACAAACCAAAGCCGCATTTTCTCCGCCAGATCTTGAGCCGTCAGCCCTGGGGCGTAGTAAGTTCTTGTTTGCATAGCAATTCTCCTCAGGGCGTTAACTTAACAGACTGGAAAGGTGGGGTAGGAACTTGGACTGCCACCTCGACGGCACCCGGTAGCCGTTTGGAGATGTATGTCCAGAGTTTGTCTTCGAGATTATCCTGCTGCCAAACCCCATAGGCGGCGGTAAAAGCGAAGGGAGCGAACAAGAAGACGCCTGCAAAGCCTGCTAAATATTTATCTACCCAACTACTGGCTCCGATGGAAACGGTCAACGCTCCATCGGCCTGAGTCCCCACGGTGACGGTAAGTGCCGCCGAAAGCCCAAAGAAAAAGCGGATAAGATTGTCTTTGCGCCCTTGAATGATGAAGGTATTTTCAGGACCGACAAGGGTTTGGGTTTCGAAGTCTTCGGAACGAAACCATGACTCAATGGAAGTGGCCAGATATTGGGGCGAAGTATCTGGAATTTGATAGGCTTTGACTTTCATGATGATTCCTTACTGATTTTTCTGCAGGGAACTGGTAACGGCAGAAGCTTGCATCGCCTGTAGTACCGCCATTTCATACAGCGTCTCGGTGATCATCTGGCGTTCAGCGTCGCTTACAAGAGGCTCTACTTCTTTCAGCAATGCAATCACCTTATGGGCCTGGTCCCGAATTTCTTCAGGGGTGATTTTGCCGTCCGCTATTGCCTGCTGCCAAGAAGCCATTCGCTGAAAATACTCAGATAGATATAAAGGTCCTTTTTCTTGGTCAAACCAGCTAATACGCGATGATTCCTCTACCATGTTCTTCTTTCTCCCTAGGAATATCCGTCGTTTCAACATACTTCAGAAATTTAGCATTGCTTGCCCTTATAAGCCTCTACCTTGAGGAAGAGCTGAAAGGCATAAGCAGCGTGGAAGAACAGAAGCTACTCTAGCAATAAGGGACTCGGAAAACAAAGTGGCTTCCCAAAAGTAAGGTTAGAAATGTTGTGACGAACAAAAACCAACTATCTATTCTGTTCGTGACCCTGCTCCTCCTCTGGGGGGCGCTGTTGATTTTAGCTCCTTTCCTAAGCGCTATTTGTTGGGCCACCATCGTAGCCGTAGTTACTTGGCCGCTCTACAAGAGACTGCAAAGCTTTTTGGGAAAACGTCAAGGTTGGTCTGCCCTGGTCATGACCCTTCTGGTATTTCTAGGGGTGTTTCTCCCTTTGGCGCTCATGGCTCTGCTCCTGGCTGAGCAAGTTGCGGATATTGCTAGAACACTTAACCTCAACACGCTTGCTAAACAGCTAGACAATCTGGTTGTTAGTTCCCAGCAAATACCTTGGATAGGGCCACAGCTTTATACCTCTCTACAAGACCTAGGACCAAAGCTACAAGAGGGATTACGTAGCCGAATTGGAGGGATCTTGACGGTTTTTGCCAGTGTAGGGCAGCAAGTAACTCAAGGTTTTATTACACTGGGCCTGACCGTTTTCATTAGTTTCTTTTTTTATAAAAACGGCGATGCTTGGGTGAATCAGGGGCAGCGCAGTTTGTATCGCTTGGGCGGAGACCCCTTAGCTTCTTTACTTAACCCTTTAGCAAATACCGTACGGGCTGTAGTTCTGGGCTTGACTTTGACTGCTATCGTGCAAGGATTTCTGGCTGGTTTGGGTTTCTGGGGAGTCGGTATAGAAGGAGCCGTAATTTGGGGACTCGTCACCACCCTACTGGCAATTATTCAGATTCCCACGTTCTTCGTGTGGTTACCTTGGGGGCTCTGGCTGGTTTTTGCCGGTCAACTCTGGCAGGGGCTCGCGCTGCTCACTTGGGGCGCATTGGCCGTGAGCACGATTGATAATTTCTTGAAACCTGTATTCATCAGTCAGGGTGCAGGGATCCCTTTTTTAGTCGTACTTTTTGGTGTCTTAGGGGGAGTGCTCGCTTTCGGTCCATTAGGTATTATTCTGGGGCCTGTGCTTTTATCGGTTCTCCTCACGCTCTGGCAACGCTGGGTGGACTCTGGAGAAGCGGAGGAAAATAAGAACCTCTCCAGTTAAAGGCAGGAACTTTTATAGATAGAAGAAGCTCAGTCATCGGCTTTGCACAAAATCCAATGATGATGCACCTAGCGGAATGGGTAGCCTGAAATCAAGCTTATTTATTGAGGAGTGCACAACAGAACCATGAACCTACGTCTTATGGCAAAAGGTGTATTAGGGATCATGTTTCTCTTGACAGGAGGATGGTTATCGCAAGGCTTAACGAAGTCTCTGCCCACAGTGCTTGCTCAAGCTCCTTTAAACAGTACAGGGGCCACGATCATTGCCCAACCCGGAGAAAAATTTCCGCAATTAGTGCGGAGGGGAGAACAAACGGCTCGTTCTCTGTTGGAACCACTCTTTGCCGCAGGGGCTCAGGAAGGCTACATACAAATCGGAGTAAAAAGTCGTAGTAGTATATTTCCTTTAATGGATGTGCGGGTGTCGCGCGCGGATTGGTCCCAGAAGCCCTCTTCTTTGCTCCCATACAGCCGCGTATTTACAGAGACCGAGAGTTTAATAGAATTCTCCCCGACTCCAAAGGCAGACATAATAAAACGTCCTGCCAAATCTCCCAGTACAACTTCTGCAACAACCTCATCTGAGAATAAAAAGACTGCAGAAGGCCAACAAGCCACTCCAGAAAACAAAAAAGTGGATAGTTCGACTAGTTCGACGGGATCAATCGCTGAACCTTCAAGCAACCAACTGAGCTCTAGCGCTCCAAAGGCAGACAGCAAGAGAGTTCCTGTCAATACCCCGATTATGCTTAGTTTTAAAGACCTCCTGGCAAAGGACGTAAAGAGTTTAGGGGTCCAAATTATGCCTGCACCGAAAGGAGGCAATGAATCCCTTTCAGATAAAACCTATCAATTTACGCCCCAGCCCCGCTTGGGCTATAGTACGGAATACACTGTTACGGTGAGTGGGTCCAAGGAAAAGCCCCTCAAAGAACCGATCAAACTCAAGTTCACCACTGAGCCTCAGTACACCTATAAGAAAGATATCCAGACCATGCTGGCAGGTACCTGCACCAGCTGCCACAGTACCACGGGGACCCAACGCAATCGCTCGGAATTGGATACCTATGCGAAAGTCTTGAAGTACGTTACCCCAGGAATAGGAGGCGAGCTCATCAATCCCAAGTGGTTAGCACTCCATGCAAGCGGTGGAGGAACGGGAGGACCAGGTTTTCTCCCAAAAGCAGGTCTTCGCCAACGAGGCGATAAAGTGATTGGTGGAGGCGGAGCCACTTCTGCCAATCCCTTTGGCACCGTAGCACCCTCATCGACCACAAGTGCTACAGGAACGGCCAGCACCGCAGATAGCTTGCAAGGTAATGCAGGTTCATCCCTTAGTACCGATACCAGCAATGTTTCACGAGGTAACCGTCAAGGTGCGCTAACCGATGAACAGGTAACCATTCTAAAGACATGGATTGTTCAAGATAAAGCGGTAGAAGAATAGTTTATGTAGCGCTTGATGTGAGAGGCTTTAGTCTGAGTCGTTGCAAATCTAAGTTTATACATGTATTGAATATGAGGAAAATCAGCTAATCCAGGCTCGATGGCTTAAGTTCTTCAATGCTAATTTCAACGGGAAATTTAGTTAGTCCTGTTGCTAATTGCTGAGCTTCTTCTTTAGGCAAGATCCGGAACAGGCTATTCTTCTGTTCATCGAAATCCCAATCCACAGAGTCTTGTTTTAAACGTCCTAATTCATCTTCCAACTTTAAAATGCGCAGGTCTAATTCTTCGCCAAACCAGCGTTCATCACTCATTTTTGCAGGGCGGCGCGGGCTTAGATCCATGCGACATTTTTGCTCTAGAGAAATTTCTGTCATCTTAGGACCGCAAAATTTTGCTGAGATGGCCTTGATGTTTTGCCAAGAGGGTTTCGGCTTGTCCTTTATCTAATTGCCGATGGTGCATGACTAGGGCTAGTTTTACTTTGTTATCCGCTTTCTCGAGTAAATCCTGTGCTTCAGGCGGTGAAATTTTAGCCAATTCCCCGAGAATGCGTAAAGCGCGAGCCTCAAGTTTGTGGTTCGTGACCGATACATCCACCATCAGATTTTGATAGACCTTCCCCAGGCGAACCATCGCTCCAGTGGAGAGCATGTTAAGCACCATCTTGGTGGCCGTGCCTGCTTTCAGTCGGGTGGACCCTGTTAAAACCTCAGGCCCAACCAAGACTCGGATCGAAAGGTCATAATCATCGGGCACTTGCTCCTTAGACACACAGCAGAAAAAGATAGTCTTTGCTCCCTGTGCGCGGGCTCCAGCCAAAGCTCCATGAATATAGGGCGTAGTTCCTCCGGCGGCAATGCCCACCACCACGTCGGCAGAGCTGATTCCCCGTTCTGTAAGGTCTGCCGCTCCTGCACTAGGGCTATCCTCTGCTCCTTCTATACTGCGCACTAAGGCTTCTGGACCTCCAGCAATCAACCCCTGCACCATGGTTGGATCTGTTCTAAAGGTCGAAGGACACTCGGAAGCATCAAGAACCCCCAACCGACCACTGGTACCTGCTCCTACATAAAACAGGCGGCCGCCTTGAGCAAGCGCTTCCGCGATGAGCAGTATACCTTGGGCAATGGATTCCTGGGCTGCTTGGACCGCTCGCACCACTTCTGAATCCTGCTGGTTCATGAGCTGGACCAGTTCCAAAGCGGATAGGTTGTCCAGGTCCATACTCAGAGGGTTGCGTTGCTCCGTCAGAAAATGTCCCCGATTATCTTGTCCCACAATGCTCCCTAGAAGGCCCTAACAAGCCTATCCTAACGACTGGACAACCAAGCAATTGATGAGCGAATCCACTCTTCTGCGGCAGAACCGGGATTCTGACCACTGACCTGTTGCAGAGCTTGCGCTACCTCCTTGGGCGAAAAACCAAGAGCCAAAAGCGCCATTTGGGCCTCCTCATAAACTTGGGGCTGAACAGAAACCCCTGAAGATACTCCTAGTCCTGCTTCCTGGCGAAACTTTTCCATCTTGCTCTTCAGTTCTAAGGTAATCCGTTGAGCCGTTTTACTACCTACCCCTGGGGTCAACGCTAAGGCTCGAAAATTCTCTCGTACCACTGCCTGGACTAATTCCATCGCCCCCAGGGTATCCAAAAGAGCAAGGGCAAGTCGGGGACCTACCCCTGAGACCGAGGTAAGTAAGGTGAATAGTTCTCGTTCCTGCTCTTCCAGAAAACCATAGAGCGTCATACTGTCTTCGCGGGGGACCAGAACCGTATGCATTTTAAGCAGGCTACCCAGATTAGGAAGTTGATCCAAAGCCCGACTATGGGTCCAGACTTGATAGCCCACGCCTTGCACATCGACCACCACCCATTGCTGACTTTCGCGGGTAGAGGCTGAGACCAACATCCCCTGGACAAAAGCAATCATGGGTATTGAGTTAACGAACAGAAATAGCGCGCTTCTCAAGCTGGGCTATTTCTGTTAATTTGTCAGCGCCTACAAAGCGAATCTGGATATCTTCAGGGTCCGTCCACCCATAGGATTTCTTGAGCATCGGCTCAATTTGTTGGGGGTCAAAGGCATAGGTAAAGCGTTCCCGTGCCTTCACATAGGTTTTTTTGGCTACGACCAACTCTTGGGTTAAAGCCTGTAAACGCTGTGATTGGAGGGTACTGAGCTGGAGCAAATGCCAAAGGCTATAAAATGCCCAGATACATAATCCTACAAGCAGCATTACTAACCCTAATTGAACGTAGACCTGCCGCAACGTATCCCCAGAGAAGGTTCTTAGGACCTGAAAAGGTTTGGTGGTGGCGGGAGTAGTAGGGATGCGGTTCATTCGCAGAGAGATTTAAGTTGACAAAGCACAGGTTTCATCCTAAGGCCAAGTCCTCTGGGCAGCAAGTTAGCGCGGATTTCTAACTGGAGGACTACCAAAGGCAAAAGCTCATTGAAGGCACGTAAAGAATCCTGGGTTTGACATTCCACCCAGTCCAAAAACTCCTCAATGTTCAGCACCGAATAGGGACTATCGACATAGAGCAAAACATCCGACACCACTCAGATCCTCCGTAGAGCCGAGGTTTGTCTTAGCTACTTGGCTAAGGTAGTACTTAGCATCATTGCGAAGACCCCAGCGATTAAAGCAACTACGAACGCAATTGCCACTTCACCATTGCCAATGAGGGCGGCAACAAACACGTGCAGATTACTTATTAACATTGTGCCCCTTGTGCTTTAAGGAATATAAATCACGACTAATTATACCGAGTGAACCAGGTCGAAGCCTTGCTCCGTCAAATAGCTTAATCTTCTGCAATATATCTGACTTGAAAAACGGAGTAAGTCCTCACCGAACCGAATCTAAAGTCGAGAAGTTTACACATTGAAGCGGAAGTGGAGCACGTCTCCGTCTTTCACAAGGTATTCTTTGCCTTCAGAACGATAGGTCCCTTTTTCCCGGGCCGCTGCATAGGAGCCCGCTGCGACTAGGTCCTCATAGGCAATAGTTTCCGCGCGGATAAACCCCTTTTCAAAATCCGAGTGAATTACGCCTGCGGCTTGGGGAGCTAACGTACCCCTGCGGATGGTCCAAGCCCGCACTTCTTTTTCCCCTGCAGTGAAGTAGGTAATCAGTTCCAAGAGGCTATAGGTTTCTTTGATCAGGGATTGAAGCCCTCCTTCTTGGACGCCCAGGGAAGCCAAATAATCTGCTCTATCTTCTGGAGGCAGTTCAACCAACTCTGATTCAACCTGAGCTGACATCACGACCACGCCCGCATGCTCTTGTTGGGCGATGGCCTTCACTTTCTCCACAAAAGCATTCCCCGTCGCTAAGTCCGTCTCACTGACATTGGTAGCGTAAATCACAGGCTTAGCGGTGAGCAACCCTAGATTGCTATTATCAAGAATAGCTTGCTCTTCTACTGTCAGCGGGACCAGACGTACGGGAATACCTTGGTCTAGCGCTTCAGTTAGCCGTTCTAAGACTTTCTGCTCCTCTTGATAAGCTTTATCGGTACGGGCTTGCTTAGCAATCTTCTGCTGACGCTTTTCTATTTGGGCCAGATCGGATAGAGCCAGTTCCAGATTAATGGTGCTAATGTCCCGCTCTGGATCAATAGAACCCTCCACATGGCTAATGTTCGGGTCTTCAAAGCAGCGCACCACATGGACAATCGCATCCACTTGCCGAATATGGGAAAGGAATTGATTCCCCAGGCCTTCTCCTTGGGAAGCTCCCCGCACCAATCCTGCAATATCTACAAATTCAATGCGGGTAGGGATTAGGACCTTCGTATTCACAATCTTCTGAAGCTTCTCCATCCGCTCATCTGGGACGGATACCAAGCCCGTATTCGGTTCAATGGTACAAAAAGGGAAATTAGCCGCCTCGGCTTTCGCATTGTCCGCAATGGCATTAAATAGGGTGGATTTACCCACATTAGGTAAACCGACAATTCCAGCACGCAGCATAAGATAAACGCTGAACCTAAGTCAGGGTGGGAAAACAGCTTATCCACGTTAACATGCATCAATACTCAAAACCAATGCCAACCTATCACTCCATGGTTCGTGAAAAATAACTGAGGTGCCCAAGAAGGTACTTTCCGTGTGCATACTGATGTAACATCTTGCATCCAAATTTATAGTTAGGCTATAGGCTATAAGCTATAAGTCAAACACCAGAAGGAATGCCATGGTGATGTCGTTTGAAAAACCTGAATCAGCAGTTCTTCCATTCAAACAAGTTAACTTCCTAAAAAAAGGTAATTATACCTATAGCACTTCTCGAGATGTCATTAGGTTAAAAGGCGCTATTACAGAAAAGAGTAGCCGCTGTATAGAAGAGAAGATATTAGGCGGTATTGCACGCAAAAAGATAAATCTGATTATTGACTTAACGGGTGTAACTTCTATCGATGGGGATGGAATTCGCCTTCTGAATACTGCTTTACGGATGAGTCGTTCTTTTGGTAGAATTTTAACTCTATTTGGTCTTTGCCCTGAAGTTAAGGAATCTTTAATCCTGGCTGACATTTATTCTCAGTTCAGTATTTGCCAAACTGAGGCCGAGGCCATTAACCAGGTTTGCTAGAAAATTTCCTAAGAAAGTTAGTGTGCTAGCCCCCGCTTTGGCTCCGTCCAAGTTGGGGGCTATTTTTTATTTGAGAGGGGGGATATATTGCGCCTTTACGTATTTATTTATTATTGTTTTCGGCGCTGGTCATTTTCCGGATAGATCCAACCAAATGCAAAGTAATTTAAACAATCAATTTTTTGCGCTTTTTGTTGAGCATGTTCTTGCAAGACTTTGACTTGTTCACTTAAGGCCACATGATGGTCTCCGCCGGGTTTTCCCACTCGATAGGGAGGGTCGGGAGACAGGAGGGTACAAAATTTTCCATTAGGAAAGAAACTCAACGCTCGATCGTATTCTCCGGTAATACAGCTACGTTCTGGAGTCGCTGGATTGCACACGGGATCATAGCTATAGTTCATAAAACTGGGACCTCTAGAAAGAGGAAATTGGTCATAGGGTTGCATGCGACTATCGTTTGCTTGATTCCCATCACTCCAAACCGCTGCCGTGAGAACCTTAGCATTGGGGATATTTTGCGCCGTCTGCCGGACCAGATTTAAGATATTGCTACGTAGATATTGGTAGGTAAGACTCGAAAGATTCCCTGTAGTTTGAAGGTCCAAGGTGTTTCTTTTATTTATCCATTGGTCTACCACTTTGGGGTCGATGCCCTGGTTTTGGATAAAAGAGAGAAATCGAGCAAATCCTTTATCTTCTGCAAAAAGCCAGAGCAGGCGGGGATCCTTTTGTAAACACCCTTTTTGTTCAGCGCATTGGGCAACAGGGTAGCGGATGTAGTCTAAGGCAATTCCATCAACTCCTTGATCGAGGGCTCCCCTGACAATAGTTTGTAGGTCTTGCTGAACTTGGGGATGGGAAGGATCCACAAACCAATGAGATGCCTCTGAAACTTTAAAATCAGGGATGCTTATGGTCGGGATGAAGTCAGGCTTTGTGTCTTTAGTTGAACTTTTTAGGTTAGAAATTTGCCCAAAAGCATTACGGATCAGCCTTTCAGGAAACCTGACAGCGTATTCTGGTCCAAAGTCAGCTGCTCGAATCCAGGCATGTATCCGCATACCCCGCTGATGCGCCAGCTCCGCATAGATTTTAAGAAGGTCGCCTTGATCCGGACTGAGCCAACTAGAAAAAGAGCTGTTCTCGATCGGGAAAAGGGTCTTTCCTTCATAAAACGCTTCAAGATAAATATCGGTGACACCTGATAAGAGCATCTGGTCCAGAACACCCAAGACCTCAAAGCTTTTACCATCATTCGGATAAGCTCGGATCCACATTCCCCGCTCTTTAGGAATGCCATTCCCCTGACATGCTAGGTTGACAGATTCTATGGACTGCTGGAGTGCTGCTCGGTATTGAGCAATATTTCCAGAATTTTCGTTGATCAGTTCCGGTAACTTAGACAAAGGAAGTTGCTTGGCTTTTAGCTCAGGCAGGGCTAGGTTTCTGACAGTAACCAAACGCTCAACCATTTCTGGAGCAATAGGACAAAATGGTTCCCTTACAGGCTCTGCCTGCACAGGGAAAGGTAAAAAAACGGCTAATCCAAAGAATAGGGAGCTAATGAGCTTGGAAAACCACACTGAATGTTTTGATCTCATACGGTTTGAAGTGGAAAGCAAATTGTTTTTCATGATGAGGGAGAAGATGGCTATTATGTTCCAGCAGGTCACATTCATAGACTGCACAGAGTCTATAGGGAAAGTAAATAGTCTCCTGAAATTCTTTTCCTAAGGTCTCGTACAGTCGAATAATCCAGCTTTTTCCATCTTCAGCTTTTTTGAAAGCAGTCAGGATAGTTTTATTAGATGCAGTGGATAGAAAGCTCTTATTAACCTCAGTGCCGATAGAGGGATAGACCTGAACGGGATTATTTAAGAAATGAGCTTGCTGGATAATATCAGCTTCTTTCCAATCTCCCTGATGAGGCACGAGCTGATAGGTAAATTCATGAAAACCTCGGTCCGAATCTGGGGCAGGCCAGGTTGGACTGCGTAATAAACTAAGTCTAAGTTGACTAGGTTTGGCGTCATAACCGTACTTACAGTCATTAAGAATGCTCAGCCCGAGCCCTACGCCACTTAGATCAGCCCAAGTTTGAGCAGGCACTTCAAACTTTACTTTGGCTTCCTCTCCTTCCGTACTCCTACAGATAACCCCCATCGGAATCTCGTAGGTAGCAAAAGATGCCGAAAAACCAAGTGGGAAGCAAGCTTTTAGCAAAATATGTTCTTCTTGCCAGTCCACCCAGTTTTTAACTGTGATCTTGGGGCTATAAGCATCTAATAGAATCTCTTGATGAAAGGTTGAGTCCCTAAATTTCCGAATGCTCTTTAGGGAGGCTCTCACTGGACCTTTTTCTTGAATAGACCAAGACTGAAGCTCCAGATCAGATAACTGCTTTTGTTCATACTGGGGGTCAATATTCCATGCATCCCAATATTGGCCACGATCTTCAAAAAATTGAAGGATACTAGGGCTACTCAGAAGCGTATTATTCCTACGTTTATCAAGAATTTGCTGAATATCCCCGGTTGCTGGATCAAGCGTTATTTTAAGATATTTGTTTTCTAATCTATCTATCTTTACCTCTAAAAAAGGAACTTCTACAGGAGGTAATTGACTATCGATAAGTTTATACCGAATATATCCCAAACTGGGGACATCATCTGCATAAAAAATACTTCCTATATCTGTTTTTTGGATTGGCACATTTTTCTGCAAAGTATTACCTGGTCGGCATAGACCATCCTCTTCTCTTAATGAATTATTTGGAATTTCTATGATTCCCTGATAAGGAAAACTATGAAAATTCCATAGATCTATAGAATTAGGTAAATGGGCCTCAATTCCTTGGATAATTTCTCGACAAGAGTTCTCTGCTTGCGTCCAAATTAAATTAGCATCCTCAAAGACTTCAGGGATTGAGGTACCCGGTAAAATATCGTGGAACTGATTAAGGAGAAGATTTTTCCAAGCCCCTTCCAATTTGCACTTCGGGTAATTCGCATTTTGGCTGAGATTTGCCATTGAACAAAACTTTTCCGTATTGGATATAAGCCCTTCTATTTTTCTATTTTTTCTTTTCTGATCGGCTTTACTAGTGAAAGTACCGCGATGAAATTCAAGATAAAGCTCATTCTTCCAGATGGGAATCGATTGGTTGGAAATTTCTTCTTTGAGTGTTTGAATAAACCCTTCAGCTGTTTGAGGCTCTAGCTGGAAAAATAAATCTGATTGTTGCCATTCCTCAGCCAGGTCAAGCATGTCAGCAGTGGGTCCTCCTCCGTGATCACCGACCCCATAGAGCCAGAGTGCATTTTTCAATCCATGCTTTTGCTCCAGATCCCTTGCGTCCTTAGCAACAGAAAGAGGTTCAAAACCTTGACCAATCTCGTTGGAAAAATAGGTGAGTATTTGACTGCCATCAAGTCCTTGCCATTGGAATGCTCTGTAGGGAAACTTATGCGTATCATTCCAAGCCAGTTTCTGAGTAATAAATGCCTCAAATCCACTTTTTACAAGGATCTGGGGTAGCTGCCAAGAAAATCCAAAGCTATCTGGATTCCAGGCTATTTTTATAGCTTTATTGAATTTTTCTTGAAAATATCGTTTGCCATAGAGAATTTGTCGAATCAGGGACTCACCACTGGGCAGGTTGAGGTCTGGTTCTATCCACATTCCTCCTGTCAATTCCCAATGATTCTGTTTGACGGCATCTTGGATAGTGGAAAATAGTTCCGGTTCTCTTTGTTCAATCCATTCATAGGTCAACGCACTACTCTGGTTGAAAATCAAACTTGGATAATCTTTCTGAAGTTTCAAAACAGATTTAAAGGTTCTTTTTAAGACATCCTTTGTCTCTGCAATCGGCCAAAGCCAAGCGATATCGATATGTGCATTACCAAGTAGATGAATTTTTCGGGCTTTGAAAAAATGTCTCAAGGGAAGGAGCTGCTCTCTGGCGGCCTTTAAGACTTCTAACGAGGATGCATTAATGGGCGTACTCAATATTGATTCCAAACGAGCAAGGACGGGTTCCACTTCAAATCTAGTTTTAGCAATCTCGGCTAGATAGGTATGAACAAAGGCTAGCTCATCGGCGAACTTGGCGGGGTCACAAGGGGTTTGCGGATATTCAATCAATATCCTTGAAGTCTGTAAGGCGCCATCGTCATGTTTTGGGCTGTTGAGTTTGAGCTCTAGCGTAAACGTCATACCAGGCTGTATATTTTCTCCTAAAAACAGTCGGCATTTGGCATCGAAGAGATCGCCCTCTTGTACTTTTCGTCCGTCGATAAAAACTGCTGCTGTCGCTGCCCACCAGGTTAGCTGCAGTCGCTGAGTTGTGCCTGCTAGGGATAGATTCGTATCTCCAAGGCTGTCTGGGATCTGCCAAACTTGCTGGAGGTGAACCGCCTTCCCACCTCTTTCCCAAGTGAAAAGATGACCCTCATTTACGAGAATCGGCTGCCAAGTGTCCCCAACTTTTTGCCTCCAGGAGGGGAGTATATCCACCGCAGAACTGCTTTGCAGCTTGCGGATAACCGAAGATAGGCGCTGAGAGAGGTCCAAATTGATCTGCCTAGTTTGGCTCTTATCTGATTATCCATCAGATAGCTGCTAGAAATGAGCGAGCTTTGGAGCCGTATAATCCGGCTATGTCTCATCCCACTATTGATATTTGAGGTAGTCATGGCATCCGAAACCTCAGAGAGTAACCGTCGCAAACGCCAAATTTTGGGCATGAAGGGAGGTGATGTTAAAGAGCGCTCGCTCTTCCAAATTCGGGTGCAGCTCATGAAGCCGGTGACCTGGATACCTCTGATGTGGGGCGTAATCTGTGGGGCTGCTTCCGGTGGTTTTACTTGGTCGGTGTCGAATGTATTGATGGTGATTTTGGCGATGGTTATGTCTGGGCCTCTTTTGGCAGGCTTTACACAGACTATTAATGATTATTATGACCGGGATATCGATGCGATCAATGAGCCCTATCGACCTATTCCTTCAGGGGCAATCTCTATTCCTCAAGTGGAACAGCAGATCTATCTGCTCTTGTTCTTAGGTTTAGCTGTTTCCTACACCCTAGATCGGTGGGTTGGTCATACATTTCCCATAATTTTCTGCCTGGCGTTGGGTGGAAGCTTCCTCGCTTATATTTACTCAGCTCCTCCTCTCAAGCTTAAGCAGAACGGTTGGTTGGGAAACTATGCGTTGGGGGCTTCCTATATTGCTCTGCCTTGGTGTTGTGGCCATGCCCTCTTTGGAACGCTGAATCCAACGATTGTCATTCTGACCCTTTTCTATAGCTTTGCAGGTTTGGGGATTGCAATTGTCAATGACTTTAAGAGCATTGAAGGAGACCGGGCACTGGGGCTTAAGTCTTTACCTGTCATTTTTGGTGTGCAGAAGGCCGCCTGGATTTGCGTATTCATGATCGATTTCTTTCAGCTAGGCATCCTTGCTTACCTTATATATGCGGGTAAGTTTTACTGGTATGGCGCTATACTTGGCGGCCTGATTTTACCGCAGATGTTTTTCCAAACTCAGCTTTTGAAAGATCCAATTGCCAATGATGTTAAGTACCAAGCTAGTTCTCAACCCTTCCTTGTCCTTGGCATGCTGATTACCGGACTGGCCCTAGGGGCTAGCTAAAGATTAATCATTGAGAACAATTGTTGACATATATTAAGTTTCCTCAGGGAAATGCATAACTTATGTAGCTCGGAATAATCTCTGAGTTCTTGTATGCCCTGCCTATGGCTCGTTTTGTGAATTCTTAATAACTGTTACAGAGTGCTCTATTTACTTAAAACTCTAGCCTATAATGCTCCGTAACTCTGAGTCATGCAGCTACGCCATTATTTCATCATTCGTTTAGCGGTAGCGTCTCAGATGTGTTCTCGTTCCGTTGTATGTAGCCTACGTGCATTTTGCGAAAGATGTGCGTCTACGTCTAGAGGAGATCGTCTCTATGACCATCACGCCGCAGGAGCGAGAGGATAAGGTCAAAGTAACGGTTGACAACAATCCGGTTCCTACTTCTACTGAGAAGTGGTTTAAGCCGGGTTGGTTTGAGCGTTCTTTGGCTCGTGGGCCCAAAACCACCACCTGGATTTGGGATCTTCATGCTCTCGCCCATGACTTTGAAACACATACCAGCGACCGGGAAGACATCGCTCGCAAAATCTTTGCTGCCCACTTCGGCCACTTGGCCGTTGTTTTTGTTTGGGCTAGTGGGATGTTTTTCCATGGTGCGCAGTTTTCCAACTACATTGATTGGTTGGCTGACCCCATAAAGGTGAGGCCTTCCGCTCACGCTATCTGGCCAATCTTTGGTCAGGAGATCCTTCGAGATCCTGGCACCGTCACACAAAGCTATGAAGGAGGGATCCAAATCACCTCCGGATTGTTCTATGTTTGGCGGGCTGCTGGCTATACCAATTCAGCTCAGCTTATGTCTTCTGCAGTGGCAGGCTTGGCAATGGCTGGTTTGATGGTGTTCGCTGGCTGGTTCCATTACCACGTCCGGGCTCCTAAGCTGGAGTGGTTCCAAAATGCGGAATCCATGCTCAACCATCATTTGGCTGGGCTTCTGGGCTTAGGCTCCCTAGCTTGGGCCGGGCACCAAATTCACGTGGCCTTGCCTGTGAACCAAATGCTCAATAAAGGAATGAAGCCTTCTGAAATTCCTTTGCCTCATGAATACGCCTTCGATGCTGCCAAGATGGGTGAGTTCTTCCCTAGCTTCAAGCAGGGACTTACTCCTTTCTTTACTTTGAACTGGGGGGTATATAAAGACTTCCTTACCTTTAAGGGAGGCTTAGACCCTCAAACAGGTTCTCTGTGGATGACGGATATTGCCCATCATCACTTGGCCATTGCCACCTTGTTCATCATTGCCGGACATATGTACCGCACGAACTGGGGCATTGGTCACTCCATTAAAGAAATGCTGGAAGCCCACAAGGGTCCTCTCACTGGCGAAGGCCACAAGGGACTCTACGAAGTGCTCACCAATTCCTGGCATGCTCAACTGGCTATTAACCTAGCCATGGTGGGTTCCCTCTCTATCATCGTGGCGCACCACATGTATGCCATGAATCCCTATCCATATATGGGGATTGATTACCTGACCCAAATCAACCTTTTCACCCATCACATGTGGATTGGTGGCTTTTTGATCGTTGGGGCAGGGGCTCATGCCGCAATCTTCATGGTGCGGGACTACGACCCTGTAATGAACCAGAACAACCTACTAGACCGAATGCTTCGCCATCGCGATGCCATTATTTCCCATTTGAACTGGGTATGTTTGTTCCTGGGCTTCCATAGCTTTGGTCTATATGTCCACAACGACACCATGCAAGCCTTAGGCCGTCCTCAAGATATGTTTGCGGATTGGGCAATCAACCTGCAGCCTATCTTTGCTCAAGGAGTACAGGCCATTAATGCTGCAGCTTTTGGAGCAGGCTCTACGGCTCCTTGGCTCACCAGTGCAACCTCTCCTGTATGGGGCGGACAGACCTTGGCGGTGGCAGGTAAAGTCTCCATGTCTGCTATTCCTTTGGGAACAGCGGACTTTATGATCCACCACATTCATGCACTTACTATTCACGTCACGGTCTTGATCTTGTTGAAGGGTGTGCTTTTTGCTCGCTCTTCCCGCTTGATCCCTGACAAGGCTAACTTGGGATTCAGGTTCCCTTGCGATGGTCCTGGTCGTGGTGGTACGTGCCAATCTTCTGCTTGGGATCATGTGTTCCTGGGCTTGTTCTGGATGTATAACTGCATCTCCATTGTTATTTTCCACTTTTCGTGGAAGATGCAATCAGACGTCTACGGCACAGTAGATGCTTCTGGAAAGGTCACCCATGTTGTTGACCAAATCAATGTCATTACCAACAGCATCACGGGCGCTACCGCACCCTTCAATCAGTTTGCAGCTAGCTCTGTAGATATTAATGGTTGGTTGCGTGATTTCCTGTGGGCACAAGCAGCTCCCGTAATTAACTCTTATGGAACTTCTGCTTCTGCTTATGGTTTGGCATTCTTAGGTGCTCACTTCATCTGGGCGTTTAGCTTGATGTTCCTGTTCAGTGGCCGTGGTTACTGGCAAGAACTGATAGAGTCCATCGTTTGGGCTCACAGCAAACTAAAACTTGCTCCTGCTATACAGCCTCGTGCGTTGAGCATTACCCAAGGTCGTGCAGTGGGTGTTGCCCACTACCTGCTTGGAGGAATCGTCACTACGTGGGCGTTCTTCTTGGCTCACTACCTGGCGATTCAGTAAAGGAGATAGCAATCAATGGCAACTCGTTTTCCGAAATTCAGCCAGGATCTCGCCAATGACCCGACTACTCGTCGGATCTGGTATGGGATAGCTACGGCCCATGATTTTGAAAGCCACGATGGCATGACTGAAGAAGTGTTGTATCAAAAGATCTTCGCTTCTCACTTCGGTCACATTGCCATCATCTTTCTCTGGGCTTCGGGCAACCTATTCCATGTGGCCTGGCAGGGTAACTTTGAACAGTGGATTTTAGACCCCACGAAGGTGAAGCCAATTGCTCACGCGATTTGGGACCCCCATTTCGGTCCTGGAGCAATGAAAGCGTTCACGCCAGAAGGAGCAGCCGGTCCGGTGAACTTTATGTACTCCGGTCTCTATTACTTCTGGTACACCATCGGCATGCGCCATAACTCGGAGCTATTCGAGGGTGCGATTTTCTTGATTGTGCTTGCTACTCTGTTCCTCGCGGCAGGCTGGCTGCACCTACAACCTCGTTTCCGTCCTTCTTTGGCTTGGTTCAAGAACGCAGAATCTCGTTTGAACCACCACTTATCTGGATTGTTCGGGGTTTCTTCCCTGGCTTGGACAGGACACCTGGTCCACGTGGCTATCCCCCGTTTGAACGGAAGGGAAGTCAACTGGTCCAACTTCACTCAAGCTCAGTTTGCCCCCCACCCAGCAGGACTTTTGCCCTTCTTTACAGGGAACTGGTCCGTGTATTCACAGCCTGCTGCTGATGGTACTGGTTGGCCGATGCTGACCTTCTACGGAGGATTGAATCCGGCTACCAACTCATTGTGGCTATCGGATATTGCCCACCACCATTTGGCCATTGCTGTGATTTTCATCATTGCGGGCCATATGTATAAGACCAACTGGGGAATTGGACACAGCATCCGAGAAATCTTAGATGCCCATAGTCCACCTAGTGGTCGCTTGGGAGCAGGCCACCGCAATCTCTATGACACCGTGAACAACTCTCTGCATTTCCAGTTGGGTTTGGCCTTGGCGTCTTTAGGAACGGTGACTTCTCTGGTAGCACAGCAGATGTATGCGCTGCCGCCGTACTTCTATATGCATGAAGACCACACCACCATGGCAGCGCTCTATACCCATCACCAGTACATTGCTGGATTCCTGATGGTAGGGGCCTTCGCACACGGTGCCATCTTCTTCGTACGGGATTACGACCCTGAGGCGAACAAGGACAACGTTTTGGCTCGGGTTCTGGAGCACAAAGAAGCGATTATCTCTCACCTGTCTTGGGTCTCTCTGTTCCTCGGGTTCCATACCCTTGGTTTGTATGTACACAACGATGTCATGCAAGCCTTCGGTCGCCCTGAAGACCAAATCCTGATTGAGCCTGTGTTCGCACAGTTCGTTCAGGCCCAGTCCGGGAAGATTATTGCTGGTATTCCTGCTATCTTTGGTGGCCTTGCTGCCACGGCTCCAGGTGCCTTTGTGAATGGTTGGACTCAGACCGTGAATTCGGTAGGGGATGCCAATCCCTTCCTGAACATCGGTCCTGGGGACTTCTTGGTCCACCATGCGATTGCTCTAGGGATTCACACCACCGTTCTGATTGGTGTCAAAGGGGCGTTGGATGCTCGTGGTTCTAAGTTGATGCCCGACAAGAAAGACTTCGGCTTTGCCTTCCCTTGCGATGGTCCTGGCCGGGGTGGTACTTGCGATATCTCTGCTTGGGATAGCTTCTACCTGGCTATGTTCTGGATGCTCAACACCATTGGTTGGGTTACCTTCTACTGGCATTGGAAACATCTGTCGATCTGGACAGGTACGGAGTCGGTCTTCAACGAAAAGTCTGTGACGATTATGGGTTGGCTCAACAACTATCTATGGGCCTATTCAAATACTCTGATCAACGGCTATACCCCTGGAACAGGGACCAATAACCTGTCTGTCTGGTCTTGGATGTTCCTGTTTGGTCACCTGGTGTGGGCAACAGGCTTCATGTTCCTCATTGCCTGGCGTGGTTACTGGCAGGAGCTGATTGAGACCCTGGTATGGGCTCATGAACGCACCCCTCTGGCTAAGTTGGTCCGTTGGAAAGACAAGCCTGTGGCTATGTCCATTGTCCAAGGTCGTTTGATTGGTCTGGCTCACTTCACGGTGGGGTATGTCCTTACGTATGCGGCCTTTGTCATTGCCTCAACAGCAGGTTTATCAAGCGGTTAGCATAAGTTCAATAACGAGCTAGAAGCTATAGTAAAGCCCCCTAGTTAGGGGGCTTTTTTGCGCCTACAAGTTAAGTTGAGTGCTAAGCGGCGACACCTTCGACTGGGTATTGAGCAGCTTTCCATGCTTCGAAGCCACCCTGTAGTACGGAAACATATTGGAAGCCAGCCGCACGGAGCTTAGCTGCAACAGCATTGGTTTCTTCATCCGTCTCGCCATAGACGTATAAGTCACGAATAGGCTCAAGGTTGGCGAGCGCATAATTTACCAAATTAGATTCAGGAATAAAAACGGCACCCTGAATCCGACCCTGATCAAACGCAATCGAAGTACGAACATCAACAATGGTAAGTGCAGGCTCACCCCAGTCTAAGCGGGCCTTCAGGTCAGAAACGTGAGACTGGTCTTGTAAGGTAGGAGGTAAAGGAAACAATCCTAGAAACTTTTTCATGGGAGTTCTCACGAGTGAGGGACACTCATACTGTAACAAGATTTTAAAGAATTGCAAATTTTTGTAAATGAATACTTTACATAGATTCTGATTTATGCATCTAATTTCTCTAATAACTAGTAAATAATCACAAAATAGAGTGCAGGAAGGCTTTGTCTCAGGATTAAGGCTTTATGCCCACACTCAGCCCATCAGGAGTAGGCAAGCATACGGCCAAACAATGCTCAGCCAGGAATTCATGAAACTGAGTCATCCCTTCTATGGCTTCTTGATTCCAATTTTCGTCTGGGGCCCGGCCCTTTAGATAGCCGAATAGATAAGTGTTGTCTCCGAGAATCAAACCACCTGGGCGCAGATGTTCAAAGGCCCAGCGGGCGTAATGAATATAGTTTTTTTTGTCTGCGTCAATAAACACGGCATCAAAGGGTGCTTCTGGTGACAGTTTTTCTAGAGAGTCCAGAGCAGGACCTTCTAGCACAGTGACTTGTTGATCCAGTCCAGCCCGCTCAAAAACAGCTTGGGCGACTTTGGCGTGTTTTGGATTGTACTCACAGGTCCATAGATGACCCGTTTTCCCTAAAGCCTTAAGCATCCACAGAGCAGAATAACCAGAGAGCGTACCAAATTCCACTACTTTTTGCGCTCCAATCATAGACAGTAGGACCTGTAAAATTTTTCCTTCTGTAGGCGCAATTTGGATGTGCGGCATCCCCATTACATCGAGCTGATGAACTGCATCTTCTAAGGCTGCATCATGAGGACTGAATAGCTCCTCGAGATAGGTTCTTATAGCGGGAGTATCGTAGCCTAGACCTGCTCTTGAGTTGTCATCCGCCATTGTTAATCTGTCTGAAGTGCTTCTCTATATGCTACAAACTAGAGCGACCTCGCGCGACTAACCATGACAAAAATAATGGGTTATTTATTAAAGACTCTTCTAGGGGGAACGGTGGCTATCTTGCTAACCCCTGACGGAAGCTCTGCTTCCCCCATTCCGACCCAAAGCCGTCAGGCCTTAGTGGTTAAGGCTGAAACTTGGGATAGCACTCAGGCAACGTTGCAGCGTTATACCAAGATGACTGGGCTAGGTAGGCTGAAGGGGAAAAGCTTTTGGAAGCCTGTAGGCGAGCCTGTAGTCGTTGTTTTGGGTAAAGGTGGCCTGGGTTGGGGGGTAGGACTTCACAATGCCTCTAGCCCTTCGCTGGGCACTCCTGAGAGCACAGAGCCGATTAAGCAGGAAGGTGATGGCAAATCGCCCGCGGGAATATTCAAGCTAGGGTCAGCCTATGGCTATGCTGTGAGTCCTTTATCCCCTATGAAATGGCCGTATCAAACTAGTACCCAAGACTTACGCTGTGTGGATGATGCAAAATCTAGTTTCTACAACCAGATTTTGCCTGACAAACCCAACATGTGGGACTCTGCAGAAGTTATGCGCCGTTCCGATGTCCTCTATACCTGGGTGTTGGATGTAGAGCACAACAAGCAGCCAGCAACTCCAGGAAAAGGTAGCTGTATTTTTCTGCATGTCTGGCGAGGGGAAACCAGTCCTACCGTAGGATGCACCGCGATGGCTCAGAAAAATTTAGAGAAAGTTCTGTTATGGCTCGATCCTAAAGCACAGCCAGTACTCATCCAACTTCCGGAAAAGACCTACCAAACACTCCAAACCTCCTGGGAATTGCCATAAAAAATATTCATGCATCAAATCCTTATTCCTTATGGGTTTGAAGACTGGCCCGGTAAGTGCATGGAGTCCTTTGTTTGCAAAAACTCTACAATTCTGTATTGAGAAATACATATTAATGCCAGCGGAACGTATACATAAATTAAAAAGTTCGGGGTGAACTATTGGTCCTAACAACTGATCATCGATTAGGTGTCTTATTTCAAAAGCTTGAAAGCGGACAAGTTCCACCCGTTGTGGAACATTTCGACCGGGGAAAGACTATCTTCTTTCCTGGGGATCCTGCAGAGCGAGTCTATTTTTTAGTCAAGGGAGCGGTGAAGCTTTCTAGAGTGTTTGATAATGGTGAAGAAATTACAGTTTCTTTGCTTAGAGAGAACAGTGTCTTTGGGGTTCTCTCAATCATCACAGGACATCGTTCTGATCGTTTTTATCATGCCGTAGCAATTACTCCGGTTGAATTATTGGCTGCCAATATTGACCAAGTGGAGAAGGCGCTTCGTAATGATGCAGAGCTTTCTTCCATTCTGCTCAAGGGATTGGCTTCACGTATTCTGCAAACAGAGATGATGATTGAGACCTTGGCTCACCGAGATATGGGTTCTCGCTTAGAGAGTTTCATCTTGATCCTTTGTCGAGATTTTGGGGTTCCTGGGCGAGACGGGATCACCATTGACCTCAGGCTTTCTCACCAGGCTATAGCGGAAGCCATTGGCTCTACACGAGTCACGATTACCCGATTGCTCGGCGAGTTGAAGAAGAAAAATTTGATCTCCATCCACAAGAAAAAGATCACGGTTCGCGATCCTGTTCAACTTGGTCAGCGATTTACCTAGTCTGCCTATGCAAGAAGGGGGAACCCCTAGGGTATAATCGATAGGCTCTTGGGCGAGTGGCGAAATGGTAGACGCACCACACTCAAAATGTGGCGGTAGAGATACCATGTCAGTTCGAGTCTGACCTCGCCCAGGTTTTTAAAATTTTCTGCTCTGCTGACCCTTGGCTCTTTTCTGAAAGAGCATCAGTTATGGATTTTTCCCCTTACTAGCTAGTAGAGGAGGATTCTTCTAAAGGAGAGGCGACTGCTGGAGCGTCGATTTGGACAGTTTCTATGGAAGCAGAAGTGCTTGACCAGCGTTTAGCCAAACGAGAAAAAGAAGCGGGATTGCCAGATACATAGAAGTTGGTTTTTCCAGGTTTAGTGCTGTTACTCAATAGGCCTAGGAGTTGAAGTTCTCGATTCACCGCTAAAGCTGTTTCCACGGAAGGATCTACTAAGGTGATGTAGTCTGGCAAAAAACTTCTGAATAGGGGTTCGAGGTGGGGGTAATGCGTACAGCCATAGACCAAGGTATCAATTCTTTCGTTGAGTAGAGGCTGCAAATAGTTGATTGCTATTTTTCTGGCTTGACGGTTGTTAACCTGCCCTGACTCTACCAAGGGAACGAATTCCGGACAGGCTACTTCGAAAACTTGTACAGTAGGGTCCAATTCTTTCATAGCACTGGTATAGGCTTGGCTCCGCACAGTGGCCTGAGTAGCGATAACTCCGATCCTACGTCCTCGCTGGACCGCTGCCTTGGCACCGGGGAGGATTAATCCCACAATGGGGGTTTGAAATTCTTGGCGCACTACTTCCAAGGCCAGAGCACAGCTTGTATTACAGGCAGCGACTACCAATTTGACCCCCTGGTGCTCCATCCAGGTCATGGTGTCCCGCATAAATTGCTGTATTTCTTCAGAGGAGCGGTTCCCGTAAGGAACTCGAGCGGTATCGCCAAAGTAGGTTTTATTCTCTTTGGGGAGCAACTTTTGGAGCTGGTTTAAAAAGGTTAAACCCCCAACACCACTATCAAAAATACCAATAGGTTTAGACACAGGCTCAAGTCCTTTCTTACTTTTGGAAGTATTCATCCAAAGCACGGGCTATGGATTCTGCAGCGAGACGTTGGTGAGGAGCCTGGGAAACGAGAGCTAGTTCGGCCGGGTTGGTTATGTAGCCCATTTCCACAAGAATAGCAGGCATTGTGGTTTTGCGGATTACGTAGAAGCGGGCAGTACGTAGACCACGGTCTGGCTGGCCCACCCTGCTAATGAGGTTACGATGGACGATTTTGGCTAACCTGTGGCTATTTTCCCTTATATAGTAAGTTTGGATGCCGTCGGTTGCCGTATTTTCACTAGCATTATGGTGAATACTAACAAAAATATTCGCATTAACCTGCTCCGCTATATCTACTCTGCCCTGTAGCGGAATAAATCGATCATCCTCGCGTGTAAAGACTACCCGGTATCCTTTTTGAGATAGAATTTGCCCCAGATATTGGGCTACTTGGAAATTCAACGTCTTTTCATTACGGCCTCCAGCCATGGCTCCTGGGTCTGTGCCTCCGTGGCCTGGGTCAATGACTACTAGGGGCCCTTCTCCTGTAGGCTGACCAATTTGGCCTTTATTGAACTGGATGATGAACTGATTTTTCCTGGATTCCGCTTTTGTCACCTGAATGCCCGGCCCTAAAGCCAAAACAGCGGAGACTTCGCTGCCGGGGTCTTGAAATATCCGAAGACGGTCTAGAGGCCCTTTAGTGGTCAATTTAGGGCCGCTGAGGGTCTGTGCAGGCAGAGAAATTCCTGGGAATGTTACTTTATAGTTGTTGCCGGTAAATTCAGCCTTAGCTTGTAAAGGACCATCGCCAACAAAGATTAAACGGTCGCCAATTAAGCGGACGGCGAGCAAGTTACCCGCTCTTTTTTGAATTACGGCTAATTGGCCCGCAGGAACTAAGCGTACGCCCTTTACGCTGGGATCATAAGCCGTTTCCCAATCAGCCACCTCTTGGTCTATGTCCAACACGATGCGCGTGATGGGGGGTCGATTCTGGAATTGTCCAAGACGAATTTGTTGGATCCCGAGGCGATTAGCTGGAAAAGATCGCTCTTTCGTCGCAGTGGAGATGATCGTGTTTGGAAGGTCTACGATCAAACGATCTGGACTATCTACCCGGCGCACCGAAGCATCAGTTGGTCCACTGGTTCGGATAATAAAACCTTGGGCGGTGTTATCAATACCCTCAAAGCGGACCATGGCTCTGAGCTCTTGTTTTGTAAGTGATGGAGAAGCTAAGGGTGGAGGGTTAGGATTTGGAACTGGATTAGGATTTGGAACTGGATTAGGATTTGGAACTGGATTAGGATTTGGAACTGGATTAGGATTTGGAACTGGATTAGGATTTGGAACTAGATTAGGATTTGGAACTGGATTAGGCGCTTGTGACGGGTCTGTATTCGGAATTCCTTGACTCAATTGAACCTGCCAACGATTGAATCCTCGATTGTCAAGTTCATATTGTTCTGGACGAAGCTCTTCGGGGACACGCAGCTGGATAACAAGGCGTGCTATCTCTGGGGTAAACTGTGCAGTGCGGATTTCCTCCACAAGGCCCGTTGGGAACTGTTGACTATTGGAACGTTCCAAGGTCGCTGCGGGTAAGTCCATAATCAACCGACTCGGTCCCGCTTTCGTGGAGAGAATCGGTATGGTAACGCCCTTGGTTGTGATTTCTAAAAGTTGTCTATTAGGGTCATAGGACCAGGAGAGCAATCGCGGACGTTCTATGCCTCCAGGTGCAGCCCACACAGGAAATAGAGGATGGCTGCACCCCCAGAAGAACACTATCAATAGCGTCAATACCCGCTTCAACATGGCCCTCACACCATGACTGCATTCAATACTCTACTGCAAAGGGCAATCTAGGCTAGGGGTAAACCGCAAAATTAATATGTTTAAGCTTCTGGTCTCGGTTGAACTTTTTCCAAAAAGAGCCTTTCCAGGCTTTTTCGCTCTAGATTTAAGGATAAAAGACGCATTTTTTTGCTTTCTAAGTAAGAAAGAAATTGTGCCGGGTCTTTTTGCAGGATTCCAGTCCATTGCTCGCCCTCACCTCTGAGATCCCGTAACCAATGGGCCAAAGATTCTGGACTAGAACTTTGTACTTTAGCAACATACTGACTGGACGTGCCCAAGAGCTGTTCTAGGGTTCCGCAACAGACCAGTTCTCCCTTAACGAGAATGCCCACTTGGTCACAAACCAATTCCACGTCAGAGAGGATGTGGCTATTAAAAAATACGGTTTTGCCTTGAGCTTTGAGAGAAAGAATCAATTCCCTCATTTGATAGCGACCTGTAGGATCTAAGCCAGACATTGGCTCGTCCAGAAAGACCAGCGAGGGATCGTTGATCAGCGCTTGGGCTAAGCCAATGCGTTGGAGCATCCCTTTAGAGTATTTTCGCAGGGGTTTGCGCGCTGCTGCTTCGGTGAGTCCCACGGTTTCGATAAGCTGGACAATCCGTGTGCGAGCCACATCCGCCGGGACTTCAAAGATCCGAGCCATCAAGGTTAGAATTTCGAAGCCCGTTAGGTAGTCATAGAAGTAAGGATTTTCAGGCAAATAGCCAATACATTGCTTGACAGTCTGATCCCCTAGGAGTTTGCCTAGAATATAGGCTTCTCCCCCAGAAGGGCGAATGATCCCCAGCAAGATTTTGAGTAGGGTGGTTTTGCCTGCGCCATTGGGGCCTAGCAAACCGAAGGTCTGTCCTTCTTCCACACGGAGACTGCATCCTTTGAGAGAATGTATCCGCTGATTTAACCAGAAACCTGTACGAAATTCCTTACTCAGGTTGTTGGCCTGAATGGCAACTTGAGGAGTTATGGCCTGAGTTTCTTTGAGAATTGGAGAAGTACGCATCGCACGAGGAGGACACCCTACAGCTCTAGCGTTCCCCAATTTAGCCAGGATGTAAAGTATTTGGATACGGAAGTTATCAAGCAGGCAGCACAAATCCCAGCGCCAGCAAAATTCCACTCAAAAAATGGATACGCACTGCCAGGGGAAGGGCCTTGGCTACTTCATGAGGCTGGTCGTGAAAATCATTCACATGTTGAATCAACTGCACCGTCAAGGGAAAGGTAAAAAAGACCAATCCTGTCCACCGCGGGAAATCTCCTTGGAGGCCAAACCAGACACTAAGCAGATAGGGGATCGCTACCAAGAAGATGATTCTTCGGGCTGCTCTGAGCGTCCCCCAGCGGACAATAGGAGTGCGTTTGCCAAAGGTTCGATCATCTTCTACTTGGGGAAAATGATGGGTATAGAGAATCAAGCTGGTGAAAGAACCGACGATTAAAGAGGCTTTAAACGCCGTAAGAGACCAATTTCCGCGTTGGCTATAGTCTGCGACCAAAACGGCGATGGGACCAAAACAAATAAAAGAAACTAACTCTCCCCATCCACGATAGGCCAGGCGGAAGGGTGGCCCCTGATAGCTATAACCCAGGAAAATGCCTATAGTCCCCATAATTAAGAGTTCGTAGCTTGGGAAAAAGCTATTGATTCCTACGAAGCAGAGATAGCCCAACCCCAAAGCTATGGTACCCAGCCAAAATACTAATGAGGTGCTGCCCGTTAGGTTTACCAAGGAATCTGCTTTATTACGGTCTACTCCTGTCTGGGCATCAAAAACATCATTGGTAAAGTTGATCCATATCTGGACCAAGATGAGACCGATGAAACACAGCATAAAACGCAGGATATCAATCTGGGCTATTTCATACCAGGAAACGGCCGTTCCCACCAAAACAGGGATCACCGCCGCTGTATAAATGGCTGGATTGAGTGCCACTTTCCAGGGAAAAGGAGCAGACATAACTATTTTCTAGGCTTCCACAATCAAGAAACCAATCGCCCCTTGTTCTACTGTACGGTGAATGGCCCGTTTAAAGCCCTGCCCAAGCGCGATCTGTATTTGCTCTGCTCCCTTAGGAAAGCGCTCTAAGCTTGGTGCAATATAAGTATATTCCGCTTCCAGATTTAGCCAACGGCCTAATTGGGGCACGATGGTCGAGAGATACCATTGCTGAAAATGCTCTTGATTCGGATTATCCGTGCGGTTGAGGTCCAATATCACGGCCTTGGCCCTTGGCTTGAGCACGCGATGGAGTTCTTGAAAGGCTTTGGCAAGATCGGTAAGATTTCTCAAACCAAAGCTCATGGTGGTTGCATCAAAGGTCTGATCCCCAAATGGTAGCGCCAGGGCATCACCCTGGACCCAGTCTATTTGGCGCTGTAGGGGATCGTAGGTTTTACGGCGAGCATATTCCAACATCTGTTCTGAAAAATCTAAACCAACGACCTTGCCCCTAGGACCTATATGACGGGCTAGAAGACGGGCTAAGTCGCCCGTCCCACAACAAACATCCAGGACACAGCCTCCTTCTGGGGGAGTAGCCCAATCCACAGCTATTTTTTTCCAAGCAAGATGGCGGCCCCAACTCATGAGGCCATTCACGCGGTCGTATACCGGAGCGATACGGTTAAAAAGCGTCTGGATATCCTGAGCCGTAGGAATCTCAGCGTCGCCGTCACTGTAGCTTTTGTTTGCCATTCCGCACAACTTGGAGCATGTTGAGCAGGTTGTTCTCTAGATTCCCCAGAATCTCACCCACATAGCGGTCTGCTTCAGCTTGTATCGATTGCGCCTCTGCTTTTGCCTTTTGCTGGATCGATTGGGCTTCGTTTAATCCTGTTTCCCGAATAGTCTGTATCTCCGCAAATACATCTTGCCGTAATTTCTCCACCTGTTGACGGGTTTGCTGTTCTAGCCGAGCAGCCTCCTGGCGCAGATGGTCTAATTCCTGTTCAGCTTGCTCCCGTATCGCTTGAGCCTGCGTTTGAGCTGTACGGATCAGATCTGATTCGTTGAGATAGCGTTCGCGTTCCTGTTGGGCTTGGGTAATCCTACGGTCAGCTTCTTGTTGGGCTTGCATCAAGATTCGGTCCGCATCCTGCTGTGCTTGAGCTAGATAGGTTTGCTTACGAGCTACCAGAGAAGTGGCTTCTGTAACTACGTCCGGTAGACTCACACGAACGCGGTCCAATAGATCCAGCACTTGATCTTCAGAAACCAGAACTTTCCCAGTAATCGGTACACGGGCACTGTCCAGAATCAAGTTCTCCAGACGGTCGAGTTCCTGTTTGAGGTCCATGATCATTGCTCCTCCTCGGCAACGGCCTTAAGTGAAAATTTGTGGGCTAAAGCTTGGGCAATATGGGCTGGGACCAAATGATCCACAGGTCCCCCGAATTGAGCGATTTCACGGACTACAGAACTGCTCAGGAAACTGTATTCAGTCGCGGTGGCTAGAAAAATAGTTTCGAGTTCTTGATCCAGGGTGCGGTTGGTTTGGGCCATCTGTAGTTCCAATTCAAAATCAGATACAGCCCGCAAGCCGCGGATCAAAAACTTGGCGCCTAGGGAGTGGGCATACTGGTAGGTCAACCCATCAAAAGAATGTACTTCAACGTTATTTAGATGGGCCACAGCTTTACGAATATGCTCCATGCGCTCCTTGGTAGTAAACAGAGGGGTTTTACGAGGATTGCGGACTACAGAAACCACTACCTTCTCAAAAAGATGGGTAGCACGTTCAATGATGTCTAGATGGCCGTGGGTCAGCGGGTCAAAGCTGCCTGGATAAAGAGCAATCAAGGATGTCTGTAGATTTTGCATTAACCCATCTACTATATCTAGTTCTTAAAACACTGAACTAATGATTTTTATCACTAGATGTAATGATTCTCTACAAAACAGCACGTTGTAGCTTAAAGAGCACCCTGCCCATCGCTAGAGCTGTGAATCCAGACAGCGCTAATCCTCCGGAAGCTTCTACCGGATGCCCTGTGCCGAAGAGTACCGCCGTAGAAACCAAAAGTCCTGATAGGAGAATGGCATACATCAAGCCAAAAGCGGCAATGTTTAAGCGGCGCAATAGACGGTCCGTTTCATTGGCCCGCACCCGCAGGCGAATATCCCCTTTCTCTACCCGATTGAGGGTTTCTTCAATACGCTTGGGGAGATTAGCCGCCGTAGAGCCGGCTTGTACTGCTTGGCGACCGAATTCATTAATGATCCCTACCGGCCCTCCAAAATTCCGGGAAGCATCGGACACAAACTGTGTGGCAAAGGGCTGTGCTACTTCCATAAAATTGAATCCAGGGTCTAGGCCTTTGCCCAAGCCTTCAAGCGTAGACAGCGCTCTCAGCACAAAGGTGAAGGTAGCGGGGAATCGAAAAGGCTGGTCGTAGGCCATTTCATAAATGTCATCAGACAGATCGCCGATGGAAAAGTTTTGCGGCTGTTCAAAAGGCTGGTCTGCAAAGTTGGTCAACAGGAATTCGACGGAGCGACGAATGGGTGCTTGATCCGCTCCTGGCTTGATCGCCCCTAGATCGGTCAAAGCTGTAATCACTTTATCGGTATCTTTCTGAGCTACTCCCAGGAAAGTATCCATTAGTTTTTCTTTAGTCCCCGGCTTAATCGATCCCATCATCCCGAAGTCATAGAAAACGACGACTCCGTCCGGTCTAACCGCTAAATTACCTGGGTGGGGGTCTGCATGAAAAAAGCCATCTTCCAAGAGTTGCTGTAGATAGGAACGAGCCCCAATTCGGGCTATCACCTTGCGGTCCAGACCTGCGGCCTCAATCGCCTCATAGTTGCTTATCTTGATTCCCGGTGCATATTCCAACGTCAAAACTTTAGGCGAAGAGTAGCGCCAATAGACTTTAGGGACATGAATCAATTCATCATTACGGAAATTTCTACGGAAGGTATCAGCGTTGCGCCCTTCGTTCAGATAGTCAATCTCTTCATAAAGGATTTTGGCGCATTCATCGTAGATGGGTAACCATTCCCGCCCCTTCCCATAACGGGGATGATTTTGCAGATAACTGGTCACCCCTCTAAGAATCTGGAGATCAATATCAAAAAGCTTCTTCAGACCGGGACGCTGAACTTTAACGACTACCTCTTCTTGAGTGTTCAATTGAGCCCGGTGGACCTGTCCCAAAGAAGCTGCTGCCATGGGGGTAGGGTCAAAAAACTGGAAAATCTCTTTTAAAGATTTGCCGAATTCAGATTCAATGATCGTGACAACCTTGCTGTACTCAAAAGCAGGAACTTCATCCTGGAGCTTTGAAAGCTCTTCTACATACTCTTTAGGAAACAGGTCAGCCCGCGTTGAAAATAACTGTCCTACTTTGATGAAGGTAGGCCCCAAGTCCAACATAGTCTCGCGAATCCAGATAGCGCGATTTCTTCGACGCTCTGTTCGGTGGGCCTCCGTCAACCCATTTCGATAAGACCAAGCTTTGCCATCCAACCAACGGTAGAACAAAAAGAGAAAAACGAAACGCCAGACGTCTATAACGCGACCCAGACGGGAATAGTTTTCTCTGCTCCAGCGATAGGAATTTTGGGCGGGTGGAGGTGACACAGGTTCTATGGGTTGTAGGACTAAATCTGCGTACTTAATTGTCTGCGTTACGGTGCTGTTGGAGTGCTGAACGTAATTGAGCGACCTCAGCCCTAATATCGTCGACTGTAGCTTGAACATCGTTGGCTGGGCGGGAATAGCTGCTCCCTGTACGACCCAATTCATCCATGACACGGGCTTCTTCTTCATTAGCCCGTGTCAGAACCTGCTCTGTGAATTCCTTGAGGTTTTCCCGCTGTTCTGATTCGAATTTGCCGATTTCGCTCAAAACGTCTGTGACAACATCCTCCAGACGTTCCACCAATAGGTCTGCCGTAGCCCTACCTACAAAAAATGCGCGAATTAAGGGATTGCTCACTGAGCCACTCCTTTTGTACCACCATTCATTATAGTGCGATGCCTTGGTCGCTGCGCGTTAGTCCCTAGATTCAATTAGGGAAACGTATTGGTGCCCATGCTATTGCCCCTATGATGGTACCGTAGGGTGCCCATGTACTTCGCCTTCCCACCTGCCCATGACAACACCCCTTTTATTTCCTCTAGTCAACAACCAGCAGCGCAAAGCCATTGAGCATCAAGAAGGCCCCATGCTTGTAGTGGCTGGGGCGGGATCAGGTAAGACAAGGACATTGACCCTGCGCATTGCCAATCTCATTCTGCGCCATGGAATAGACCCTTCTCAGATTTTCGCGGTGACGTTTACCAATAAAGCGGCCGGTGAGATGAAAGAGCGTATCCAGCAATTTTTTGTGGAACGTCGGGCCTTGGAGATGGACCAGCGTAAGTATGAAGAGCTTCCCTCCCAGCGCCAATATGCTCTGAGAGCCTTGGTCAACAAAACAATTACCCAACCGCTCTGGGTAGGCACCTTTCATGCGCTGTGCGGTCGGATTCTCCGGTTTGATATTGAGCGTTATAAAGACTGGCAAGGGCGTAGTTGGCAGAAAAATTTCAATATCGCCGATGAAGGGGATGTACAAAGTCTCATCAAAGAGATCGTTACCAAAGAATTGAACTTGGATGACAAACGGTACAACCCCCGCGCGGTGCGTTCCACGATTAGTGGAGCCAAAAACCAAGGGCTTACTCCTGAACAGTTCAAAATGCAAGAAGGCGGAACAATCCGTTCTCAGCGGATTGCCGAAGTATACGAGCGCTATCAAACTCGTCTTTCCCAAAATAACACGCTAGACTTTGATGATTTGATCTGGGTTCCTGTACTGCTATTCCAACAAAATCCCGATCTTTTAAATTATTGGCACAACCGTTTTAATCACATTTTAGTAGATGAATATCAGGATACAAATCGTGCTCAATATCAACTGATTCGATTACTGGCTACCAATAGTTTGACAGCCCGTGACACAGACTGGAAAAATCGTTCCCTGTTTGTCGTGGGCGATGGCGACCAGTCTATCTATGCTTTTCGGGGAGCAGATGTTCAAATCATCCTAGATTTTCAGCGGGATTTTGGGGATGGCCTGACCGATCTCCAAACCAAAACGATGATCAAGTTAGAAGAGAATTATCGCTCCTGTGCCAATATTCTGTCGGTGGCGAATACCCTCATTGAACATAATTCGGACCGCTTAGACAAGGTTTTGAAGCCTACCCGAGATAATGGCGCTCCGGTTTACAGCAAGAAAGCTGAAGATGAAATCAAAGAAGCTGAATTTATTGTTGGCCAAATTCGCCATCAGGAACAAACGGAAGCCAAACGTTCCTGGAAAGATTTCGCCGTACTCTACCGAACAAACGTCCAATCCAGGGTTGTAGAAGAAACGTTGATGCGTTGGGGCATTCCCTATACCGTAATCGGGGGGTTGAAATTCTATGACCGCCGAGAAGTAAAAGATATTCTCTGCTACCTCAAAGCTATTCATAACGCTGACGATGGGATGAGTATCCAACGGATCATCAATACACCCCGTCGGGGAATTGGCAACTCCACGTTAACTAAGCTCATGGAAGTGGCTAATGGTGCTCAGATGTCTTTGTGGCAAGTCTTGAGTTCACCGGAGAGCGTAAAAACCATTGCCGGTCGTACCGCTCGCCCAATTTTAGAATTTGTTGCATTGCTTCAACAATGGCAAGAAACCAGCACCAAGTTAACCGTTGCCGAACTATTAGAACAGGTTATTGAAGAATCAGGATATGCTCGTAGCCTGGTCGAAGAAGGGACAGACGAAGCTCTTAACCGCGTGGAAAATGTCCATGAATTACTTTCGGTAGCCCGTCAATTTGAAGAGCAAACTGATGACCCAAGCCTTGATGCTTTTCTTGCCAATATTGCTCTCGCTTCTGACCTGGATCAGCTTGGAGAACAAGGGGACCGAGTTTCTTTGATGACACTTCACTCCGCCAAAGGGTTAGAATTTCCGGTGGTATTTCTGTGTGGTATGGAGCAAGGATTGCTTCCCCATTTCCGTTCCTTAGATGATCCAAAATCCTTAGAAGAAGAAAGACGGCTTTGTTATGTGGGTGTTACCCGTGCGCAAGAGCGGTTATTCCTCAGCCATGCTCAAGAACGAAGACTTTACGGTGATCGAGAACCGGCGATCACCTCTCAATTTTTAGAAGAAGTCTCGGATCTTCTCTCCGGCGATAGTCCCCGCAAGTCTTTTTCTCCTGGCTATCGGGTCCCAGCGGCCAAAACTGCTGTAAAATCCATCACCCATCAAACGTGGGATGTGGGAGAAGTAGTGCTTCACCCTTCTTTCGGACAAGGACAAATTACCCATGTTCTGGGAACTGGAGAAAAACTCTACATTGCTGTCAATTTCCCTGGCTTGGGTAAAAAGATTTTGGACCCACGTACCGCAGCCCTGGAAAAAATCTAAATCCTTATTCCTCGCCGAAGGATGGCAAAACCACGTACTCAGGACTGGAGTGAATAACTCCTATCCGTTACCCTGGAAAGTAGCCCCTCAATCTCCCGAGCTATGCTAACTCAGACAAAACTCAGCCGCCTTGGTCATGTAGCGGTCCAAGTCCAGGATGTTGCTAGAGCTGTGACCTTTTATACCGACTTGGGTATGGAGGTCGTATGGCAAGATTCCGACTGGGCTTATGTAAAAGCGGGAGATGACGGATTGGCCTTGCTAGGACCTGAGTATAAACACGCGGGACCCCACTTTGGATTCGTGTTCCATGACCCCCATGAGATCCAGCCTTACTACGAGAAGCTTAAAGCTCAAGGCTATACGAGCAGCAAAATCCTAAACCATCGGGATGGCACCCGTTCTTTCTATGCCAAAGACCCTGATGGCAATCTCTTTGAATTCCTCTACGAACCAGTAGGCGATTGAGTGTTGATCGGAGGCTGCCTCATGTAGTTAGCCACTGCCTCCTTCCAGAGGGGACGCTCTCCCTGCTGATAACGCTGCCATGCCATCTGCGCTAGGGCAGTTACAGGAATAGTAGTCTGTGCTCCACCATCAATCACTTTATCGGGGTGATAGGTTTCTAAAAGGGCGTGCCATTGCTGTTCATCAAAGATATCTTCAGCGACAATAGGCTTCATAGTACCATCTCCCCCTTGATAGATCCCGCCGTACCGTTCATTTTTGCGGGCATCCAGATGTACGGCAATGATGGCCTTTTCTGCGCTCCGACCAGCCCACAAAGCGAGGGAGGAAATAGTAAAAACGGGAATAGCTAATTGTTGGCCTAGCGTACGCGCAACCACCAAACCTACCCGCGTACTGGTAAAACTACCTGGCCCATTCGCTACTGCGACAAAAGCCAGATCCTGTAAGGATTGAGGTGGCAAGAAATCCCGCATTCTGACAAGCAACAGATTAGATAAATCTAGTCCTAAGCGTTCTTGGTGCTCACGATATTCTTGATCAGAACGCATGAGGGCTAAGCCAAGAATGTCTGTAGTGGTATGAAGTGCTAATCCCCAATCCGCTGACATGCTCTTAGCCGAACTGCTGACGATACACTTCGTCTTCCTTATCAGATTCAATCACGAGATCAGACTTCGGGTAGGAAACACATAAAAGGGCGTAGCCTTTTTCCTGTAATTCAAGACCAATGCCCATTCCTTCGCTCTGATCCACGATGCCAGATTGAATGAGAGAAGCACAGGTGGTGCAGACCCCGGCTTCGCAGGAGGAACTGAGCGGGACGCCTTGACGTAAGGCGGCTACGAGAACTGTTTCATTAGGACCGATAGTAATGGTGAACTCTTGGCCACCATGCTGAATCTGGGCAGTGTAGGTCATGCTAGGAATGATAAGGCATTAGACTCGCTACTGTAAGCTGCTTTTCTAAAGTAGCGGCCTCACATTTTCACTTTAACCAAAATGTGCTGACCCTAACCCCAGACCATAATAAATGTGCAGGGGCTAGAAAATGGGGAAATACCCTCTTCTTTAGCCTTTATCCTTAGGTTAAGCCAAATAGCTATGGGGAAAAGGCCTGCTGCAGAGATTATGTAGCCTTTGTGAGCGTATTCACAACCGTTCTCTTCATGACGTACAATGTACATTGTCTGGGAAGTTAAACCTATTGGCTTAGATGTCTCCAGATGTTGATTTTGAGGCTCAGCTTTGAGTAGTAGCAACGGTCCGAGTATCTAGCTCCTTCGGTCTTTGGGATTCCCATCTTCTGGAGGAGGTTTAGTCAGACCCTAAGAAGATGGAGGAAGGGAGAGATGCTCACCCAAGACCGCCGTGACTTCCTGATGTCTATCGATGACTTCACGCAGTTAAAGGCTCAACTGAAAGACCTCAATCCCGCAGACGCGGGGGAATATATTGCGGCGCTCCCAGATGCGCGGAAGGGTATTGCTTTCCGGCTTTTGGGCAAACAGCAAGCGAATGAAGTCTTTGAATACCTGCCCTTTGAAGTTCAAGAAGAGCTCATCAATAACCTTCATGACCGAGAAGTCCGGGCCCTGGTAGATGCCATGTCTCCAGATGATCGTGCTGAGCTATTTGATGAATTGCCCGCTCGGATAGTCAAGCGCCTTTTAGCGCAAATGAGCCCCAGTGAACGGGAAGCGACGGCGTTGCTTTTGGGTTATCCCGAAGCAACCGCAGGCCGGGTAATGACTACGGAATATGTGCGTCTGCGCAATGACCTCACCGTTGCTCAAGCCATTCAGAAAATCCGCCGTTTAGACGCCGATAAAGAAACGATTTACTATGCCTACCTCACAGACACGAACCGAGCCCTAGAAGGGGTGGTATCTCTGCGTCAACTGATCTTCGCGGATCCTGAGACAGAAATTCGGTCTTTGGTCTGTCGCAATCTGGTTTTTGTCACAACCCACACCCCTCAGGAAGAAGTGGCCCGCCTCATGAAGCGCCACGACCTCCTGGCTTTGCCGGTGGTGGACCGCGAGCAACGCCTGGTGGGAATTGTAACCATTGACGATGTGATCGACATCTTGGAAGAAGAAGCTACGGAAGATATCCTGAAATTTGCGGCAGTCAGCGGTGGAGAAGAGTCCACCTTGGCAGCTCCTGTTGTCACGATTCGTCAGCGTTTGCCTTGGCTTTTGGGCGTTATGGCTCTTTATATTGCCTCTGCTAGTGCCATTGCTCCTTTCCAATCTGTTATTGCGCTCGTGCCCGTACTGGCGGTGATTATGCCGATTTTCTCCAATACAGGCGGGACCGTGGGTATTCAAGCCCTAACGGTAACTATCCGTGGTCTTAGTGTTGGCGAAATCACACCCCTAGATACGTTCCGTATCCTTCGCAAAGAGATCTTGGCGGGATTAGGTACAGCCTTGGCCTTAGGTTTTACCCTCATCTTGCTCTCTTTGATTTGGACGCCGCCAGCGCAACGTTGGGTAGCGGCGGTAGCAGGATTGGTCATGGCAATCAATACCATGGTGGCCGTTACTTTGGGCGCTTTGTTGCCCATGGGATTCAAGCGCTTCAATCTCGACCCTGCTTTGATTAGTGGCCCCCTCCTGACTACCTTGCTCGATGGCATTGGGTTTATGATTTTCCTTTCGTTAATCTCTATAGCGTTGAAAGTTTTTGCCTGACTTCAGAGGCGTTTCTTGCTCACTCTCTGCTACTGATTCTTCTCGTTAACTGTTGTAATAAACGGAATCTTAAAGGAGAGGTAAGTTTTAGGGTCTGAAAAGTATCCTGTTTTAGGTCTGCTAAAAAATTAGTATAGCTGGCTAATTTTCTCTGATACATGTGCTCATCTTGATTTTTGGCTTGAATGTTTAGGTCATCGTACAGCTGATGTGCTAATTCAAGTTGGGATCGAAGTCTGTGAAGCTGTTTTACAAACGTAGTTTGTCCATTTTCTAATTCCCACTCCTCTATTTCTTCTAAGATGTTATTAAAGTCTTTGGGTAGGGAAGGAGGAGCCGGTGGAATGGTCTTCTTCCAAGACTCCTCAACGTCTAATCCCCCTGCAATGGCATCTGCACCTCCTGTTTTATTCCAGGCAGGAGCTATCTCAAGATTAATGTATATATTTTCCAAGATTAACCAAAGACGTGTAAACAGCTTCCGTTTTTCTTTCTCCCTAGTGCTGTAGTCCTTGAACAACGTCGTTAAGATACTCAGTAGCCATCCAACCATAACCAGAGCAATATTTTCGACTACTCT
>JBAUTB010000223.1:0-8480 GCA_049582005.1 Gloeobacterales cyanobacterium
GGTTTGGCAGGCGGCTCAGATGCCTCTGCGGGGTTGGTGTCAGGGTCGGCCACGAACTGTGTCCTCAATAAGGGTTTTGAAAGGGATTAGTCCCCAATCTGCTCACGATATTCTTCACTGGTGAGCAGCTCATCCAGCTCTTCATTATCGCTGAGTTCTATTTTAACCAACCAACCATCTCCATAGGGGTCGTCCCCAATGGCACTAGGCTCGTCCACAACCTCGGTGTTGATAGAAGTGACCCGCCCACTGACAGGTGCAATCAGGTCTTCCACTGCTTTTACCGATTCTACCGTGCCCAATTTATCGCCCTGCTTGAATTCGCTGCCCTCTTCTGGGAGTTCAACAAAGACAATATCGCCCAGTTGATCTACTGCGTAAGCAGTAATCCCGACTGTAACAGCACTACCTTTGACGCGTAGGTACTCGTGGGAGTCCACATATTTTAAATCTTCAGGAAATTCCATAGCTTCCGTTTTTTGGGTGTACTGATGACACTCGGCGTGTGCTCCGCATCAATCAAGAATTCTAGCGGTCTTTTATCTTTTGGGTAAGCAATAGGTTATGAATTATTGAGAATTTTTGCGGTGCGGGATAGTACCGTTTCTATCCAGGCTAAGTCTGCAGGGGAATAAATGCGGGGAGTATCTGAGGCAAAAATAAAGATTCCCTTCTCTCCACAGGGCTGACAGACCAGTGCCTGCAGGGGCTGGGGCAGGTAAGAAAATTCTACTTGGCCAGGGAATAATTTGAGAGAAACCAGGTAGACTGGCTTTTTTTTGGACAGGACGCGCTCAAAAATAGGTCCAGGCACTACGGGCTCTTCGCTGAGTACTCCCGCCCTCAGTAGAACTTTACCCTCCCACCAAAGCAGGAGCGTCCTAGTTTTGGTCCTTTGTAAAACCGTATTGGCCAGCCAAGTCAGTTCTTCTTGAATTTCTGGGGCAATGGGTGCGGTTTCAATGCCTTCGGGACCTTCTAAGGGAACGGTCTCTGGATCTCTCGGCTGGGCCTGTTGGTAGAGGATTGCCACCAGAATCAATACGGCACTCATGCCTAAACCCAAAGCATCAGACCGTGCCTGCTCTGGACTGACGCTAGCGGTAAGGATCCGATTGAGCATCAAGAGAGAGCCGCCCAAAAGACCAACGATGAGGGGCAGGTAGCGGAGGAGCATCTGGCTAGAGATTACCCTCGTGAACTGCGACGCAATTTTCGAGCTTTCTGGAAGACTTGCTTAGGCGTTAGGGTGAGACCTAATAACAAAGTATCTTGAATCATGTCATCGCCTTGGGAGGTCTGAGTATGTATCCCCTCACCATAGACAGTGATGCTCTCCTCTTCTGGATCAACGAGCCACACCCGCGATACACCCGCGTTCAGATAGTCTATGGCTTTGTCTTTAAGCCCCTTGATGCTCTGTTCTGGGGAAGCTATCTCCATGACAAGTTCCGGAAAGACTGGACAGGCTTCATTTTGCTCCCATTCCTCGCGTAACCGCTCAAAACTGACATAGGTCAAGTCAGGTACGGGTACCCAATCCTTGTTTTCACGCTTCAAAAGTACAGCCCATTCTTGGATAACTCTTCCTTTCCCCTCACACCAGTCAAGAAAAAGTAGCAGGAGCGCTAGCTGTACGGTCGAATGAAAGAGTTTCGGAGACACCTTAGGCACCGCTTTTCCATCGATGAGTTCGCAAGCGATATCCCCTTCTGGTAGAGCAAGAAATTCTTGGAGCGTGAGATCGGTTCGCGTGTAGGTCATGCATTTATTTTAGTTCTACTTGAAATCTTCACGTCATCACATAGGAGCCACGCGTGATGCCATTGGGCAAGAGTCTTTGCAGGTTTTGCCACAGTTTTTTGCCTGGGACCCTTCCCTGTAGCGCTTCTTGATAACAGGTGTAGATATTGCGTACTTCCTGACTGGATTCATGGACGAATTCCAGGCGGTAATCGGTAATGCCTGTGTCTATAAATCTCTGCCAAAACTCTGCACCCGATTGGGCTTGACCATGAAAAACAGTGTTGCGGCAGCCCACATCGGCCATTACGGGATGAACCAATCCGGTGCGGTCCTGCAGAGCAACTCGATGCTTTTCACAGGGGTGGCCACAATTGGTATGGTCGTTGCCCTCAGAGAGGAATCGGGCAAAGACACAGTGCTCCGTATGGAAGACCGGTAAATGGTGATGCAGGACAATTTCTAGTCGCTGCGGGGAGACGTATTGCGCTAAATCCCCAATTTGTTGAGCATTGAGGTCATAGGTTGGAGTAATCCTTTCCAATCCCATAGTTAGGAGCGTTTGAGCCGTGATGCCATTAGCCGCGTTTAAGGAGAAATCCCCAATGCGTATCGGCAGTTCCATCCCTTGGGCTGCCAACTCAGCCAAGGAATGGAGGAGCCCAGGATTACGCACCAAGAGCCCATCGGATTTCAGGCCCAAGAGAAATTTCCAGATCCTTTCTTCGTTGGGCTTATGGATTCTAGGGGAGGCCACAATCGCTTTTAGGCCCAGGGCTTGAATGCGCTGCACCGAATCCTTAAGGCCATAGAGTTCCAAGTAGTCCAGGTAGATAACAGGCACCGCTAGTTCTAGGGCAGCCTCCAGTTGTTCTGGAGTGCGGCAGAGCACATGCAGTGCGACTGCTTTTTGGGGAAGAGTCCGAAGAGTCTCAGGGCTGCCGGGCTGATGAATGGTTTCCAGAACGTCCTGTCTGATCGTTATGGAGGGTGATGTCTTGCGGACGGTTAACAGTTGCTCCACTAAGCGGTGCCGTAAACGGGAGAGCTCAGAGAGGGGACAAAAGAGTCCTTCGGATAGTTCTAGCGTGACCTTGCCTAAACTGAACGGGCTATCCCCTAGTCGGGAAAGTTCTATTTCCAATTTGCTTTGGTCAAGTCCATGGCGCTGGGCGGGTTGTAGTAAAAATTCCCCGGTGCTGACTACACGATGCCCCTGAGGGTCTTCAGCTGTTAGCACGAGGGGGCTCCCCAATTGTCCAGAAACGATGATTCGTATCGGCTCTTTACGCCCGTTCGAAGGCTTTTCTGCGAGGGCTTTCAGTCGCTTGGTCAGTTGGGGGTCTTCGGTGCGCCAGACCCAATCCCCTGCCTGAATTCGTTTAAGTTGAACTTCTCCAGGCCCAAACCGTAGTTCGAGCGTTGTGCCTTGAGTTCCTTCTTCTTGGGATTGACCGTGGTTATAAATCCCCCAAATGCGTCCACCCTCTTCCTGGGATTGGGGGTCAGCTGCATCAAAGACCAGACCCTCTCCGCGTCGTATATCCTCTTGCAAGGCCACCAACACGCCCCGCTGAGTGGTTCCGCGTACGACCCCCACCTGAACACCCCGATGCCTTGGTGCTCTGCCTTGTACTAAACGCTGATGCTTGGTGCCTTCTAAAAATCCAGGGGTCAAACCACGGGAAAAGACCTGTTCTAAATCTCGTTCTTCCTGACGGGAAAAATCAAGACTACGACCGGCCCAGGCATCGTCTATGGCTTTGCGATACGTCTGGGTGGTGAGGGCAACATATTCTGGTCCTTTTAAGCGGCCTTCAATTTTGAAGCAATCCACGCCCATCGCTACCAATTCTGGAATTTGACGAACAGCCATAAGGTCTTGGGGGCTTAATAAATACTGGTACGGTCCTAGGTCGGACACCTTTCCATCACATAGCAGGTCGTAGGGTAAACGACAGGCCTGGGCACAGGCTCCTCGGTTGGCTGAACGTCCTCCCCAGGCTTCGCTGGAGAAACATTGACCTGAATAGGAGACACAGAGCGCCCCATGGACAAAAACTTCGATCTCTTGACTGGTTTGGGCACAGATTCGCGCAATTTCTTTAAGCGACAGTTCACGGGCAAGTACTACCCGTTTCACTCCCCAACTGCGGGCTAGTTCCGCTCCCTCTGCGGAGGTGATGGTCATCTGGGTGGAGCCATGAATTTCTAAGTCTGGAGCAACTTCCCGAATGAACTGAATCACCCCAATATCTTGAACAATGACTGCATCTACCCCATGGCGCGTGATTGCACGGATATAGGTCTCTAGTTTTTTCAGTTCTCGGTCAAAAACTAAAGTATTCAAGGTAACGAACCCAAGAACTCCCTTGTCGTGCAGGGTTTCCATCACTACAGGCAACTCTTCTAGGGTGAAGTTGTTGGCCCGCGCCCGTGCATTAAAATCGGTCAGTCCAAAGTAGACAGCATCTGCACCACAATTTATGGCTGCTTTCAGTTGGTCCCAGCCACCACAGGGGGCTAAGAGTTCAGGAGGAGTTGTCCGGCGAACAGAGATCATAATCTTCTGAGCGTATCAGTTTTGCCTGATCCCGTACGTCTATTAGGGAAGATAGTTCCATCTGTACCTGGTACATTCCCTCTGCGGGTAGCCAGCAGACTTTAAAACCCAACTGACGACACAGACTAAGCATGGCCTTGTTATCGCTGAGCACATAGCCCTGTAAACAACGAATATGACGTTGTAAAGCAACTTCAATAATTTTTTCGACCAATTTGCGTCCGAGCCCCTGCCGTTGCCAAGGGTCCGCCACAATGACGGCAAATTCGGCTACCCCATTTTCTTGCTGAATAAGCCTCGCGACTCCTAGCTCCTGCTTCTGATCGGGCTCTTGGACGGCAATAATGGCCAGCTCTCGAGTCTGGTCAAAGTTCGTATATCGGGCAATTTGCTGGTCGGTTACTTTGGCATAATGGGCAACTTGGAAGAAACGATGATAAATGGAGCTCTGCGAGCAGTCATGTAGAAACTGGCGATGGAGGGGAAAGTCGGTTGCTTGAAGCGTCCTCAGCAAAACTTGGGTGCCGTTGTGCAAACGCCAAGTCTCCTCAAGTACATTAGGACGGCCTACCACCATGCCAAAGACTCCACAACATTCTATTAATGATTTAACTATATATATTTTAATTGGACAGCCACGCTTCATCTAATACTTGTTACAGTGTCCATGCACAGGATGTTGGAAAGGTTTCTGGTTCGAGACCCATTTCTTGACTAGCAATCTTGATTATCGGACACCACTCGGAGTAATATTCTGCCGTAAGGCAGGTGCTGTTGTGCTTCAAACTTGAATGAGCCACTTTCCAATTCAGCCCGTCAACATCAAAGGTCGACATTGATGCGTTATTCGGTCGCGACTAGAGAGGGATGGACAAGAGAATAGCCATATAGTCAAAATTGATTCGTTGCATATTGAAGGAGTCAAAATGCTCAAAAAATTAGCGATTGCTGCCCTTAGTCTTGCCTGTATTAATGCACTTCCTGCTCCTGTCCAAGCAGAAACTGTTATGGAAAAAATAGCGCGAACGGGAGAGCTTACCGTCGGCGCGAATCTGGATTTAGTGCCCTATTCCTACATCAACGACAAGAAAGAGTGGGTTGGCTATTCTGTTGACATACTGAATATACTTAAAACGGAGCTGGCGCAACAGCTCGGTAAACCCATTTCAATAGGGGTTGTTAAAGAAGAAAGCTACGGGTCCACGCGCATTCCCAAACTTCTCAGCCACGAGATTGATATTGCTTGCGAGACGCAATTTACGTGGGAAAGCGATCGATTTGTTGATTTTTCACTCAGCTATAGCATTTCTGGTATTCGGTTGATGGCCCCAACCAGCAAACAGCTTGGCTCTCCGGAATCACTTGATGGCAAGCGCATTGGTGTAATTGAGAATTCTATTGGCAGCCAGGTGATGAAATTAGTTCAGCCTCGCGCTACCTTAGTTGCGTTTAAGAGTCCCGAGGAGGGGATCGCAAAATTGAAAAGCGGTCAAATTGATGCCGTAGCAGGCGATACCATCATCATGTCAGGACTGAAGCAAAAACTCAATCTTACAGACTTCCAGATTAGTCCCAAAGAGCCCTATGCCCGCTACGGTCTTGCCTGCATGGTGCCTGAAAATAATTCAACTTTTCTGCGGCTTGTCAATTATTCCATGGTGAAACTCATGCAAGGTTATACAATCGGAGACAAAAAGTACGTCGAAATGGTGAACCGCTGGTTTGGCCCAGAGGGCCTTGTCGAAGAAATCCAACCCAAAGATATTCAAGATTTCTTTAAATACACGATTTTAACCCGCGAACAAATCCCCTTGACAAAGCCCTAATCTCGGCATTTCGTCGAGATGCATTTCAGTAAGTATGCATCGTCGGGAAACAGACTGATTGAGTGAAAAGTGCTCCAGATTGACAGATTATCTTTAGTTCTCATTGAAGGAAAAAACTATGAAGATCACGACCCCTATCAGCTTGTTTGGCTTTTTACTGGCTCTTTCCGCCCTTAATGCCCCAACTGCCGATGCATCCAGCCGTTCCTCAGTTCCTCCATCGACCGATACAGCCCAAACCATTGACAGTCGCTTGAGCAAACTTTCAGCCGCTATTCGCCAGCGCGAAACTTTACTATCAACAGGCGATCCTGACAATTCCACCATTTCTCCCGATATATTATTAGCTCGGGCAGCCTGGGGTAATGGTGGTGGTGGGGCCTTCCGCAATGGTGGCGGTGGTGGTGCCTTCCGTAATGGTGGTGGGGCCTTTGTCAACGGGGGTGGCTTCCGCAATGGTGGCTTTATCAACAATCCCTGGGGTAATGGCTGGCGCAATGGGGGTGGATTCTACAACTATCGTTAATTCAGATCGATGAAGTGCATCTTTCTCCTATCCTCTCTTTGGTCTAGAGAAAGGAATTTAAGCAGAGGGGAACTCGAATAATTGTTACTTTTTTTAACAGTTTACCAAGCATCAGGATTGAGTCATGACGATCGAAAGAATCAACTCGATGTCTCTGTCAGTTTCCCCTGAGGGGCAGTCAAGTGGGTTAATCGATTTTTCTGATTTTGGTCCGATATGTTTGGTGGTAATTCAACCGACCTCTTTTTGCAATCTCAATTGCGATTACTGTTATCTGCCTGATCGCCGTCTCAAGAACAGTCTTGACCTCCACTTAATCGAGCCAATTTTTAAAGCCCTCTTCACCAGTCGCTTCCTGGGTCAAGATTTCACGATTTGCTGGCATGCGGGCGAGCCTTTATCGCTTCCCCTTTCGTTTTATGAATCTGCCTTTGCACAGATCGATGCAGCCAGCCAAAAATTTAATCCGCAATCCGTTGGCTACCATCACTCTTTCCAAACCAACGGTTTGTATGTCAACCAAGCCTGGTGTGATTTGTTTAAACGCCATCCTGTTCATGTTGGCGTCAGTATTGATGGACCGGCATTTATCCACGATGCTCACCGGAAAACCCCAACGGGTCTGGGTAGTCATGCAGGAACCATGCGTGGTATTTCCTATTTACAAAAGAATGATATTCCATTCAGTACGATCGCCGTTATCACGAAAGACTCGCTTGATTACCCCGATGAAATGTTTCATTTCTTCCTGAACAATGGCATTACCGATGTTGGTTTCAATATGGAAGAGACAGAAGGGGTTCATCAGTCCTCATCCCTGGATCGGGCAGATGTCGCCGAACGTTACCGTGCTTTTATACAGAGGTTCTGGGATCTGACAGTACAGCATGAGGGTGCGCTGAAAGTGCGAGAATTTGAGGTGATTTGCGGATTGATTTATGCAGATACTCGACTCGAAAATACAGATATGAATAAACCCTTTGCAATTGTCAATATCGACTACAAAGGCAACTTTACGACGTTCGATCCAGAGTTATTAGGTGTTAAGAGCGATCGCTATGGAGACTTCATCTTTGGCAATGTTCTGCACGACAAGTTAGAGTCTATTTGCGCGACCGAAAAGTTTCAGGCTGTTTACCAAGATATGGCAGTAGGTGTGCAGCTTTGCCGCGATAGTTGTGCCTACTTTGGCGTCTGTGGGGGTGGTGCGGGTAGCAATAAGTACTGGGAAAATGGCACCTTTCTGTCTGCCGAAACAATGGCCTGTAGATATCGAATTAAGACGGTCACCGATGTCGTGTTAGATGCCCTGGAAACATCTTTTGCATAATTGCGACTACCTTAAGTTATCCTGGGATACTTTTCTCTCCAACACAACTAATCTCAGTTCTAGTAAATACCACTCAATCTCTAATCTGACAAGTTACCCCAGGATAATGTACAGATGGTATTCATTCTATAACACTAAATCGTCTCGATAAAATATTGTGCACTAAAGACTTAGTCCACACCGGAAGAGAAAACAGAAAACTCCATACAAAATAACCCAATAAAAACCAGTTAATTACCTCATCAAAAATCAAGTAATAAAAGGTGCTTAAGTAGAGTGTTGCTATAATACCCAGCAAAGCAAAGCTGGAAGGCAAACTCAATTCACCTTTTCTCTTGATCCAATCAAGAATTTGTGGAATCGTAAAGAGCAAAAACACTAATTTATAATCATGAACACTTCCAAGCATAAATGTGCCTATATAGAGACCACAACCTAAGCGAAAACTATCGATGTAAGAGGACACTTCTTCATTATTAGCATCAGTAAAAC
>JBAUTB010000224.1:0-2426 GCA_049582005.1 Gloeobacterales cyanobacterium
ATCTCGATGCCACGCCGAACCGCTTATTACTTCAGGCTTTCTTCCCTGATATGCAGGTGGAAGAACATCTATGCCAACTCAATATTGAAATTATCCAGTTTCTTTCTGCCCCGCCTGGTCGCATTGCCGATGAACGACTGAAAGACTTGATTCCGGCTTTGAGAGTATGGGCTAAGAAAGGACCTACTTTGCTGATGACCCATAAGAAAGGAGCTTCAATCCTAGAGCAATCAACCGCGCAGGAGCCTATCGAAGGACTGATTGCGATGATTAGTGCTCAGGGGGAATCCTTCCCCTCTAGCTACTACGGCTACCATGACCGCGCTTTTGATGACCCCAGGATGAAAGCAGCCAAGACCATGGTTTTAGCCGGAGCCTATGTCCCGAATATAGGCCATCTCAAACGCTTATCCCTCATGCTCCAACGCTATCTAGCCCAACAGAATCGACCTTTGCCTGCTTGTGCTTCCGCTCATCAACCCTATCGGGTGCAACCCTATGGACCAGAGGGCTATGAACTGATTGAAGCAATGACAGACCCGCTCTTAGGAGAATTAATTTACCAGGAACGCAGTGCCGCTTTAATCCAGGCGATTAACCGCCCTCGGCCTGCCCGTAGAACCGATAAATTGCGAGTCATCCTCTATCGTAGTGACCCCCTACCCGCACCCTATAACCGTTATGTCCAAGTGATGGGTTCAGTCGAAGAATTATTCGGCGTAGCCTTGCCTTTGAAGAATAAGGCCAATGCAGCCCGTTTATTGGAAGCCTGGCATCGCCACGGGGAGACGATTTTAGCCTTCTTTGTTAAGTACAAGCGGGTACCTTCAGCACGGGAGGTCCAGAAGCTGGCCGGGGGTTCCAGGGGCAAAGCGGGTTCGATTACCAGGGCCTTGGCTTGGTTCAGTAGCGAAATCTTACCCAATTTGCCGAATGAAACGCCTTCCCAAGCCTTGCTACAGCAAGCTTTAGCCAAAGCCGCTCAAGATTTTTATTCGATGCATCAAGAGCCCTTGGTAACTCTGTTAGAAGAGGATGCTTTAGAGGACTACTGGGTAGAACGGTATCGCCAGGGGAATGCTGTCCAAAGGGTAGTTACCTGGTTATGTACTCGCCGGTTGCCGGAGGAATTACAGCAAAAGCTTGAGGCTATTCAGCCATTTATAGAAGTGGTAAGGGCATTGCATAAGCCTTTCCGAAGTTTGCCTCCGTAAGTTCATTAAGTTCACTTTGTATCAGATAGCAGGGAAAGCAACTAAGCGATTCCCTAATTCCGCATGGAAGGCGGGCATATTTGCCATCGGATTTAATAGTTTTGCCCTACCGCTGGAGGCAATAGATTCCATTTTGGGCAAGCTGAGAGGGTGAGGCGGGACTTTTTCTACTCAATGGCTTCGCTAATTTTTGGGATCAGCTCTTTTTTGAGCGAAGAGATGGTTAGGGCTTATCAATTTGAAAGGTTAGTCGGTTAGAGCATCTATAGATTAGAAATATTAAATGAGCCCTTACAGGGCTTTGGCTATATCCTGATGGGCCTTGATCTCTCTTCGTCTATTGCTAGAGATCTCCGGTAACAGCAGAGCTATGCTGGAGCCATCCCCTACGGAGTTGTCTATGAACAAGCGCTCCAAACGTTCCAGCGGTGGTCGTGGTTTTGGTAAGCAAGAGATGTTGATGGAATCAGAAGCCTTAGTTGGTTTTGCCGTAACGGTGTCTGCACTGCAGCTTGCCGCTCAAAAACTGGCTGCACTTGAACCCTCTAAGACCGTTCAGCAATGGGAAAAATGTCTGATTAAAGAGGCAACCGAGCAGGTCTTCGCTGCTGAAACCGTAGAACTGGTTGAAGGGGTGGCAGACCTCGAAGAGTCTTTGACCCTTAGATGATTGAGCATGTAAGCACGATTGCATCCAGTTTCGGCAGTGAGTATAAAATTGACCGATGAATGATGTGCGCCTCTATAAAGCCGTGGGCTGGGTCAGCGGTATCTTCGAGCGAACCCCTGACGGGTTCATATTAGACATTGAAGGCCAGCGCTTCGCGGCCAGAGCCACGTATCGGTTTTGGAAGTTTTATCGTCCCGGTGAAACCCAATGTTTTTCTGTGCATCCCAGTGAGCAACAAGGAAAGCTGACCTTCACTATTTTGCGAGAGGTAGAAGAGCGAAAAACGGAATTTATCCTGAACGGATGCTGGAAAACCCATAGAGGAAAACCTTTTCTCAAGATCTACCGGAATCGGCTATACGGCCCCAAAGACCGACAATTTTTTAGCTATCTGCATGTGGATTGGGAAAATGCCCCGAAAGCCAATGGTCAGTTCTGGGAACTGAAAGCAAAGTTAGAGGAGGGCAAACTGGTCATTGTTGAAGCAGAAGGACCCTACCCTGCCCCGCCCAAAGCGACTAGGTTTATCCCTAACCCTGCAC
>JBAUTB010000225.1:0-24127 GCA_049582005.1 Gloeobacterales cyanobacterium
TTTATTAGGTGTCAGCCAAAGGTTATTACGGAGTATCTTCGCCACGCATTCTTCATAATATGAAACCTTAACAAGATATGGGATAGCGCTTTCAGCCAAGGGAAAACTGAATATATCCGTATTAATACGGTGATTTCCTGGTAATCTGACCTGCTCCAGCCTACAGATTCAGCCATAAATCCAGGAAATGTCTATCTTCCTGACAGGCTACGATGAAGCACCTTGCGCTGTTGACGGACTTTTGTACCCATATGGCCCAGGCGATTTCCTTAGAGCAGGTATTCGATGGCGCAGTTGACTTCATTGGGCAAGGCTTACAGGTCAGTCGCTGTATTTTGTTGCCTGTAGCCTCGGGCCAGTTGCTCATAGGCTCCTGCGCTGAGTATCTGCATCCAAAGTTTGGTTCAGCACGTTCATTTTTTCGGGAAGATGATCCCCTTACCCGTCTGATTTTAGGAGGACATCCAACCCAAAATATCTCTGATGTCCGCTATGACCTCCGGATTACGCCTGATGCCAAACCAAAATATAAAGCCAAGCAAATACTCGCCACATTAGTCGTACCAGCGTCTTTTGAGGGCGAGTTGGTCGCTATCCTCTATCTCCATCAATGTAACGGTCCGCGGGCATGGACCAACCAGGAAATTTGTCTCCTTGAATCGATGATAAAGCCGATGGCAGCGGCTATCCAGCGGGTCCGTTGCCATACTAAAGAACAAATTAAAGAGCAGCATTTTCAGATGCAACGACCAGCTATCGTTGAGCAAAATTTGGCCCCAATTTTTGCTTATGACCAAAATGGCACCATTGTGTTGTGGAACCAGGCAGCCCAGAAACTTTATGGTTGGAAAGCAGGAAAAGTCTCTGGACGGACTCTATACGACGCGCTCCATTCCAATGAAGACAAGGAGCACCAACGGGAGCTGATTCGACAAGTTTTCAGGGGTAAAGTTAGTTCATCTACCGAATGGCTCACCCGCTACCAGGATGGAACCTATCGTTACGCCCTAACCACAGATTTTCCTTTGGAAGACGGGAAAGGAAATGTAGTGTTGGGGGTGTGCTCCACTACTGACATTACCGAACGAAAGCAAGCTGAAAGAATGGCTTCCCAGCGTGAACAATATTTGGCAGCCTTGCTAGAAATCCAACAGAAATTATTGGCTGGATCCTTTGAAGAAGATAACTATAACGCTATTTTGGAGCTTTTGGGTAAAGCTTCTGGAGCCTGCCGAGTCTACCTTTTTGAAAACTATCAAGATGTACATAATCAAGTGTGCGCCAGCCAAAAAGCGGTCTATTATGCACAGGGAGTACCCCCTTTGCTCCTCCAGGATTTCTGCTATGAAGATTGGTGTCCCCAGCAGGGTGCGACTTTAGCCCGCGGGGAATTCTTTGCCGGGATTGTTGCTCAACTTCCAGAAGCAGAACGATACGCTTTTGAGTCACAGGGTATGCTTTCTGTCCTGCTTCTACCCTTACACGTCCAGGGTGTATTCTCTGGATTTATGGGTTTCGATAGTTGTTTGGAAGCAAAAGCCTGGGGAGCTTCAGAAGTAGACTTTTTACGAGCAGCAGCGGCATCGATTTCTTTAGCCCAAGAGCGCAAACAGGCAGAACAAGCCCTCCGCGATAGTGAAGAACGCTATCAAGAACTCTATGACCAGGCCCCTGATATGTACTTATCGATCACCCCAGAAGGCTTAATCAAGTCCATCAATCAATCAGGGGCTCAGTATTTGGGTTATCACAAAGAAGAACTATTAGGCCAATTTATCTGGAACTTTATCCATGAACAGGACCGTTACCAAGTCCAAGAACAAATGGCTAAAGCCCTACACAGAGAAGCTACCCAGCAGGAACTAGAATTTCGTCGTGTTTGTAAAGATGGAACCGAACTTTGGGTACGTGAGCGAACTCAGCTAGTTCTTGGGATGAGTGACAAGTCTGCCGAACTGCGAATTACCGGTCAGAACATCACGCTCGCTAAACGTCTTGAACTAGAACATAAGCAAGCAGAAGAAGCCCGTAAAAGTAGTGAAGTGATCCTCCAAACCATCTTCGACAACATCTCTGACGGGATATTTATTGTTGACGTCGACGTCGACCTCCCAACTACCACCCAGAAGTCGTATCTACGCTTTGTCACCGTGAATGCGTCCTTTGCCCGGATGTTTTGCTTAGTATCAACCATGGTAGAACAACTCAACCCCTATGACTGTCTGCCGGAAGATGCGGCGGATAAGTTATGGGCCTACTCTGTCTACTGTGTCCAGGAAAGAGCTTCTTATAGTTACGAGGAACAGATGGGAGACCGTACCTACTTAATGACGCTCTCCCCTGTCCTCGAAACCAATAAAAAGATTTCACGGATCATCGGCTCCTGTTTGGATATTTCTCAGCGCAAAGAAGTAGAAAGTACCTTAGCTCAAGCTAGAGATCAAGCGATAGAAGCCTCCCGCCTGAAATCTGAGTTTTTGGCCACCATGAGCCATGAAATACGCACCCCTATGCATGGCATCCTTGGGATGACCGAACTTTTGCTCGATACCCCTTTAGACCCAGAGCAGTACGAGTACGCCGATATTGTGCAGATGTCTGCATCCAATCTCATGTACATCATTAATGACATTCTCGATTTTTCCAAGATTGAAGCAGGTCAATTGGCCTTAGAGTGCTTTCACTTCAAACCTGAGGACACAGTGTTGCAGGCTATGCGTTTGGTTGAATCCGTGGCCCGAAGCAAAAAGTTGGCTTTGGAGGTAGACATAGAACTTAATGTTCCACAACTCATTCAGGGCGATCCCGGTCGCGTGCGACAGGTTCTCTTAAATTTCTTAGGGAATGCTGTGAAGTTCACAGAACAAGGCAGTATTAAGGTGAACGTCGGTGTGGATGAACTAAAGAGTGCACTGCGCTTCGAAGTCATAGACACTGGCATTGGTTTAGCTCCTCATGACCAGGCACGAGTATTCCAACCCTTTACGCAAGTAGACGGGTCCGTGACCCGCAAGTATGGAGGAACAGGGTTAGGGCTTGCCATTTGCAAAAGGCTTGTGGATATGATGGGGGGCCAAATTGGGGTGGAAAGCAAAGAAGGTCACGGGTCTATGTTCTGGTTTACCGTCCCCCAAAAAAGCCACGGGATATCTTAAGAACAACTGCACTAAAGAGCGTTCCTGTGCACCTAGAATAAGTTGAATTGCCTCGTGTACACTGATGCCCAAAAGAACTGACCTCAAGAAAATCCTGATCATCGGAGCTGGGCCAATTGTGATTGGTCAAGCCTGTGAATTTGACTATTCAGGAACCCAGGCCTGCAAAGCCCTGCGCGAAGAGGGATACACCGTTGTTCTGGTGAATTCCAACCCGGCTACCATTATGACGGACCCCAGTTTTGCCGACCGGACCTATATTGAGCCGGTCACCCCGGAGATTGTTGCCAAGATCATTGAGCGGGAGCGGCCTGATGCTCTATTGCCCACCATGGGCGGTCAGACAGCCCTGAATGTGGCCGTGGCTTTAGCGGAGTCTGGCGTTTTAGAAAAATTTGGGGTGGAGCTGATTGGAGCAAAACTAGAAGCTATTCAAAAGGCAGAAGACCGTGAAAAATTTAAAGCGGCGATGGAAAAGATTGGCTTGTCCGTCCCGAAGTCTGGATTTGGACACACCCTCGAAGAATGCCGCCATATTGGACAAGCCATTATCGGTTCTTTTCCTTTGATTGTCCGGCCTAGTTTCACCTTAGGGGGCTCTGGCGGCGGCATTGCCTACAACCAGGAAGAATTTGAAGCCGTCTGTCGGACCGGCCTAGAAGCTTCTCCCACCAGTCAGGTCTTGATCGAAGAATCGGCGCTGGGTTGGAAGGAATATGAGCTGGAAGTCATGCGGGATTTAGCCGATAACGTGGTGATTATCTGCTCGATTGAAAATATTGACCCCATGGGAGTTCATACCGGCGATTCGGTGACTGTGGCTCCAGCCCAAACTCTCACGGATAAAGAATATCAGCGTCTGCGGGATGCTTCCATTGCCGTCATTCGGGAAATTGGTGTGGAGACGGGCGGGTCCAATATTCAATTTGCCATTCATCCGGAAACCGGCAAAGTGATTGTCATTGAAATGAATCCTCGGGTTTCACGCAGTTCTGCCCTCGCCTCTAAGGCTACCGGATTTCCGATTGCCAAAATTGCGGCCAAACTAGCGGTGGGATTTACCTTGGACGAGATCCCCAACGATATTACACAGGAAACCCCAGCCAGTTTTGAACCGACGATTGACTATGTGGTCACGAAGATTCCCCGTTTTGCCTTTGAAAAGTTTCCTGGTTCTGAACCTATCCTCACGACCCAGATGAAGTCTGTGGGTGAGGCGATGAGTATCGGCCGCACCTTCAACGAATCTTTTCAAAAAGCGCTACGTTCCATGGAATTGGGCCGTTTTGGTTTTGGGGCAGATCGTCCTGTCGCTTCCACGGATTTAGGAGCACTCTTACGCGCTATACGCACCCCGAATCCTGAGCGCCTATTTCAGATTCATGATGCTTTGAGGGCAGGCGCGTCGGTTGAAGAAATCTATAACATCACCAAAATAGACCCCTGGTTCTTGGATAAATTTGCGGAACTGGTGGCGCTAGAAAAGCAGGCGCTTGTTCTGAAAGAAAAAGGAGGGCTGGATACGCTCTCTCTAGAAGAACAGAAGGACTGGCTTTGGGAATACAAGCAAAATGGCTATTCAGACCAACAACTGGGCTATCTCTTGGGGAGTAGCGAACAGGCCATTCGCAGCCTGCGCAAAACTTTAGGAATCAATCCTGTCTATAAAACCGTTGACACCTGTGCCGCTGAATTTGAAGCCTTCACGCCTTATCACTACTCCACCTACGAGTCGGAAACCGAACTCCGGATCAGCCCGAAACGTAAGGTGATGATTTTAGGGGGTGGCCCTAACCGCATTGGCCAGGGAATCGAATTTGATTACTGTTGTTGTCATGCCTGTTTTGCCCTTTCAGAAGATGGGTTTGAAACGATTATGGTCAACTCGAACCCGGAGACCGTTTCCACAGACTATGACACTTCTGACATCCTCTTTTTTGAGCCCCTGACCCGAGAGGATGTGCTCAATATTGTAGAAGTGGAAAAACCAGAAGGCGTGATCGTCCAGTTTGGGGGGCAGACGCCTCTAAAGTTAGCGGTTCCTCTGGAGAAAGCGGGCGTTCCGATTTGGGGTACTACGCCCGATGCGATTGATAGAGCGGAAGATCGGGAGCGCTTTGAACAAGTGCTCCGAGCCCTGGATATCCGACAGCCAAACAATGGGATAGCCCGTTCCCATGGCGAAGCTTTGGAAGCAGCCCAGCGTGTAGGCTATCCTGTGGTCGTTCGTCCCAGCTATGTACTCGGGGGCAGAGCGATGGAAATTGTCTATTCTGACCGGGATTTAGAACGGTATATGACGACGGCGCTGCCTTTAGATCTAGACATCACCGAACATCCGATTCTGATTGACCAGTTCTTAGAAGGAGCTGTGGAAGTTGATGTGGACGCCGTTTGTGACCGTACCGGTCGCGTTGTGATTGGCGGCATCATGGAACACATTGAGGAAGCGGGTATTCATTCAGGAGATTCCGCCTGCGTATTACCAGCGCGTTCCCTCTCTGAAGCTGTTTTGCAGACGATTCGAGATTGGACGGTTAAGCTTGCTCGGAGTTTGAAGGTGGTGGGCTTGATGAATGTGCAATATGCCGTCCAAGAGGAACAGGTTTACGTCTTAGAAGTGAATCCCCGTGCTTCCCGGACGGTACCTTTTGTCTCTAAAGCGATTGGGGTACCGCTTGCGATGATTGCAGCCCGATTAATGTCAGGAAAGACTTTAGAAGAATTGGGATTTACCCAAGAAGTTATTCCCAAACATGTTGCTGTCAAGGAAGCGGTTCTTCCTTTTGAAAAGTTTTCTGGCACCGACCTGATTCTGGGTCCGGAAATGCGCTCCACAGGAGAAGTAATGGGCATTGATATGGATTTTGGAGCCGCTTTTGCTAAAGCACAGCTAGCCGCAGGGCAACGTATTCCTATTGCGGGAAAAGTATTTATTTCGGTAGTCGACCGGGATAAAAATGCGGTCATTCCAGTAGTCAAAGACCTCTTAGATCTCAGTCTTTCTGTAGTCTGTACCCGAGGCACCCAGAAATTTTTAGCGGAAAGGGGTCTTGTCACCGAAGAAGTGCTAAAAATTCACGAAGGCCGTCCCCACATCGAAGATCTCCTCAAAAATGGTCAGATTCAGTTAGTAATTAATACGCCTACAGGCAGCGAAGCTCAATCCGATGGTCGCAGAATTCGCCGTACTGCCCTCGCCCAAAGAGTTCCTGTAATTACGACCATTGCCGGTGCGATTGCTACAGCTCAAGCCATTCGTGCTCTCCAGAAAGGTCCCTTACAGGTGAAAACAATTCAGGAGTATCACGGGTTAGCTACTGACCCCTAAGGCTCTTGTCTAGCCTTGGTTATCCCATTTAGTTATCTCATCATAGAGAAGTCCGCTTCACCGATCATGAACCGATAAATTTCAGAGAATAATTCCATTTAGTGCGTTCTATTCCAGCAAAAAACTTTAGAGGTGACCCATGCTCGTCGTAACCACATCCACTATCGAAGGAAAAAAGATTCAGTATTTGGGACTGGTCAGTGGGGAAGCCATTCTTGGGGCCAATATCTTCAAAGACTTTTTTGCTGGAATCCGAGATATTGTTGGTGGACGCTCTGGAGCGTATGAGCAGGAACTCCGTAAAGCTAAGAATATTGCCTTAGAAGAAATGCAGGATGAAGCTGCGAAAATGGGTGCCAATGCCGTGATTGCCGTAGATCTCGATTATGAAACTATTAGTATTAGTGGTGGAGGCGACATGCTTATGGTTACAGCAAGTGGTACTGCCGTCATTCTGGAGTAAGCCTCCGATGTGTTTCACCAAGCCACCCCCCTGTGTCCCCCCTTGAGGGGGATGGCCACTCACCGCTCAAGAGTTCTTTCCTGAAGGGGGTTTTGCTAGAGTTCCCAACGACCTACCGCTGAAATTTTCTAGATTGCTTCAAGGCATTTAGATAGTCAGTCTTGAGGATACTTTCGACTGTTTTGTAGTCTTCCGCTGCCCCTTTCTTATCCCCTAGTTCAGTGCGGACAATCGCTCGGTTGGCGTAAGCTTTCATAAAGGTGGGATTGACTTCAATGGCTTTATTCCACTCTTGAAGAGCCCCTTTCTTATCGCCTTTATCGTACTTTTCTACGCCACGGTTGAAAAAATCTTCTGCAGAAAACCGTGTGAATGTACCTCCCGTAGGCCGCTCTGGATCGGTATAGCTCTGTGCATAGCTTAAATTACCGAACAAACTCCCGATCAGCAGCGTAGTTGCCACAAAGGTTTTAAATAGGTTCATGCCACATGTGATTGTATAAGTGATTCGAATGTAACATTCGTAACGCTTTATGGGCGCATAAACCAAGTCAGGGTGCCTAGCAGTAATACCAAAACCTCCGTTCCTTCAACTACTGCACCATAGGTATCCCCGGTTTGTCCTCCGAAGGCTTTCGCAAAAAACCAGCCTAAAATCCAGGCTCCTCCTATGCCACCCGCAATCAGCGCAACCATGTGCCAACCCCAGAAATAAACCGTAGGCAACACTACAAGCAATAGCAGCCCAACACTCACCCCGTAATCCTTGGGTTTCATAGTACTGCGATGAAAGGCTCCTTTCCCCTCAGCCTTGGCATAGGGGTACAAACCAATCGCCATCACCTGCCCCCAGCGTCCGAGCACCGGAGCAAGAAATAACCCAGAGGGATGAGTCAGAGCACCGATACACAATCCTTTCATGCCCAGTAAAAGCACCGCTCCGATGACGCCATAGGCTCCCGTCGTGCTTTCAGCCATCGCTTCAAAGCGCCGTTCCGGATTGCGAATTGCCAGCCCATCCCAGACATCAATCCAACCATCCAGGTGCAAGCCTCCTGTCAACCCGACCCACGCGATGACGGTTAAACCCGCAGCAACAGTCTCAGGAAATACTTGCCTACTGAGTTCGTAGACCAAAACCAGCATTCCACCCAAGAGCGCTCCCACCAAAGGCAACCAGCGAGCAATCGCTCGGAAGTCCAGGGTTCCGTTACCTACGGGCAAAAACGTGTAGAAAGCCAGAGCGGCCCTCAGACTCCTCAAGAGTTCCATTTCATCTTTTTTCGAGCCAGGATAGAGCAAAGGACAGACAAGAGTGAGCGCAATATAACATTCCATGAACAGAAAGACGTCCAAACCATACTCCAGAAGATTTCAGGAGAAAATGGAACTATAGGACTACCACAAGGACAAAAACCCATGCTGAATGTAGTACTGGTCGCGGTTGATTCCTCAGAACTTTCCTTGCAGGTAGTTAATACCTTAAGTCTGCTCAATCTAGATGATGACTGTCGGATTGTCCTCCTCCACGTAATTCCCAGTCACGAAGAAAACGGTGACCAGCCCTTAGATATTCCCCAAGCCGAAGAAGAATATGAAGAATTTCATGAAGCCCAAGAATGGCTGGATGTTTTAGCGGAAGAGCTTCCTTTCGAAAATGTAGACCTCGAAATTGTCCAAGGAGATATCGCAGAAGAGGTGATTCGTTATGCAAACATTCACCAAGCAGACTTGATTGTGATTGGTTCTAGAGGCCTGACTGGAGTTGCACGGGTGATTATGGGTTCAGTCTCTTCCCAAGTCGTGGGGGATGCTCCTTGCTCTGTTTTGGTCGTTAAAGGTCCGAAGATATAAAGCTCTAGATATGTCACCATGTTCTGTGAGGAGGTGGTGAGTGGCTGCAGGGGTTTGCCCCTGAGGAAAGTCCGGGCTCCCCAAGGAGCAGATTGCTGGGTAACGCCCAGTGCGCGTGAGCGTGAGGATAGTGCCACAGAAACATACCGCCGATGGTCCTTTTTAGGAATCAGGTAAGGGTGCAAGGGTGCGGTAAGAGCGCACCAGCAGTGCCGTGAGGCACTGGCTAGGTAAACCCCGTCGGGTGCAAGGCGTGGGAACTCGGTGAAAAACCAAGGGTGCTCCTTGCCCGTTCCCCAAGACCGCTTGAGGAGTCAGGTAACTGACTTCCCAGACAGATGGCTACCTATAAACAGAACCCGGCTTACGGCTACCTCCTCATTATCTCTAAAACCTGAGATTGCAAAACCCCGAAGGCGGACTCCTTCGGGGTGAACGTACTCAATGCCTATAAAGACTTACTTAACGCTCTGGGAGAACGTTAACCGTCCAAAGCCGAGCCGCTGAGCGTGTGGATCGCTACCTGCGGGCAAGGCAGAAATATCGAATAGAAAAGTACCGCCAATATGGGGATTAGACATCGGATACATCACCACGGTGATTTTTTCTCCAGGTGCTACAGGCTGACTAAAAGTAAGCTGCGCGGTACGTTCTTGAAATGCCGTCTGAACAGTAATAGGCTTACCGGCCTTATCGGTGACCTTTATACTTTCTGCGCTGGGGAGCGCAATTGCTTCTGGGATTGTGATAGTTAATCCCCCCAAAGGTTCGCCACTATTCTGGGGTATGTCCACATCAAAAGAGTAGTGGGCATAGCTGTAGGTAGCACTGACATTATCGGTGTACGCTCGCGTTAAGACAGGCACATGCTCAAAATAGGTTTTTCCGCCCACTTGCAGGGCCCAAGCCGAACCTGTAAGACCAACCCCTATAGAAAAACAGAGCATTCCTAATGCTGTACCCGAGAAGGTTTTGACAGCATAAACACTACGTGAGATAGACATAGCTAGATTCCTCATGGAGATTTAGAGATTTAGAGGGTTGCTATCAACAGATTCTAGATCTGCCCAAGCCCCTGGAGTGAAGAAAACGACATCTAAACTCTGTCAACTTTGAAAACTTGAGTTTTGTCGGTCCACTGATTAGCGTATTTATTGGTTGGTGCGAAATCTGTACAAACTACAAGTTTCTACTTGGACAAAGTGATAGAGGGCGAAGAACTCTTACATTATGTCATCATCCGCAGATTGTGGAGCAAATCCTCGAATTACAGCAAAAAAATCCTCCTTCGGGAAGATTTATGAAATAGTGAGGCACCGAGTAAAGGTTTGTGAGTGTTCTGAATAGAAAGTCATTTTTGAGAATCAGGCTACAACCGAATCAATGTAACTTTTCGCTTCCTACAAAATATCTGGAATCACCTCTAACCTGCGGATCACCCCCCTTTACTGGCATGCCTCCAAAAATTTGTCCCTGATCCTCAGATATTTCCTTTCTTTAATCGCTCTAGCTCTGCATCAAATTCATCCGTAGCCTCTGTCAATAGTTTGAGTTCTGGATTATCAGGAGCGGTGAGACGGTAGGGGAGGATGGCGACAATATCTTCTACTTCTACACGTCCTTTTGACCTAGCGCGCTCCATCAGACCATCAATGAATTTACGCGCTTCCTCTGCGGAGAGTAGACCCTTCGCGATTAGTTCATTGAGGAGGGGTTGGGCTTTGGCTAATAAGTTTTCCAGCGTCACCCCGATCAAAGCAGCCAGCCCTAACCCCAAAAGCAGGGTCCGCTGGGCAATAGACTTCATATCATCCATAGGGCATGAAAATACACATCATGTCTAGTCTGGCAGTTTTTTAAAACACCGCATAGGTAGGGATGCTTGAGCTAGATTAGAAAAAACCTGAGGTGAGCCCATTATGTTTCCTCTAGAAGCGTTCTACAATTCTTGCTGTGGTTCGGAGCCCCCCTCTCGGAAGGCCCGCTTGGAACGTAAACTCAAGTTCCTTAAATGGATGAAAGATAGTTTGGAAACCCGTCTATCAGCCGTCAATGCAGCGATTGGTACCGTCGAGCGTCAGGTCAACGAAGAAGATAGCACGAACACCACCGCTTCTGCTTAATGTTGGCCATGTGCCTAAAGCCTGGGAGCAGCCATAACTACTGCTCCCAGGACAGGTACATGAGCCTTAGTGAGAACGGCGTGGATCTCGTTCAGGGTAGCGCCTGTGGTGTAGATGTCATCTAGGAGCAAGACCCCCCTATTTTGTGCTTGGCTACTGTTTTTCCAGAGAAAAGCTTCCTGCAAGTTCTCCCGACGCGCTTTCGGAGAAAGTCCGAACTGAGCTTGGGTATCACGGGTACGCCTTAAGCTTTGGCTATCTAGGGTATATCCAGTCCATCGACAAAAGGATTGAGCTAATACTTCTGTTTGGTTATAGCCCCGCGTCTTGCGTCTCTCTGCGGAAATAGGTACGGGCACGACCCGTAGTTTCATTCCCTCTAACGGATTCGCCTGCTGCCAGCAGGCCCCTAATTTGTTCCCCAGGAAAAAACCAACGTCTTTTCTCCCGTCATATTTAACCAGCACAAGCAGACGTTCTAAAAGACCGTAGTACTCCCCCCAAGCCCATAGTTTCATCGGCTCAGTCTGCACTAACGGCGTAGACCGTTGTTCGGAATCCAAAGCTTTCAGGCAATAGATACAGAGAATTTCAGAAGATGACCGCTTGCATAGGGCACAAGTGCTAGGGGCTAGAAGTTTAAGGATAGGCTGCATAGCAGACAGCATACTCTTCTGACTGAGGAGTTCTCACGTGTTTTTACATTCTTGTTGGATCAACTGTCACAATTCCCTCACTTCCGTAGCGCACAAAATCAGTTGTATTCAGTGTCAGAATATGAGTCACGCTGTTGCTTTCATCGCAGCTACAAGGCGAGCATCATGGACCTGGACGCCTGACACATTGAATGTGTGAACTAACCTGCCCCATTCTGTATAAATTACAGGCATATCAGGGAATAAGGGAAAAAGACGTTCTATCAAACGTAGCAGTTGATGAGCATTATTTGGAGATAGTCCAAATCCATTGCGTTTGCTCGGGCGTGTTGCAACGTTTCAGAATTCGACACAGTTTTGCGGGGTAATTTGCAGCCGATGCCCATCGGACCTCAGCGTTTGCATGGTAGCTCGGATGCTTGGGTGTAGGGGATGAGTGCGGTCGGCAAGACGCAATAAAACGTTCGTATCTACAAGGTAGATCACAACTAGGGATGATCCTCGTAGATACTGGCACGACTAACCGCATAATCCGATAGTTTAGGCACATTTGAGCCAGCGGACCTTGCTAATTCATCTGCCAATTGGTCTGCCGTTGCCTCAAAGGCTGAATCCTCTATTTGATAAGTGCTTGGGTGTTCTGTTTCCATCTCTTTCGCATTCAGCTGCTTGTCCAATTGAGTTGCTTCGAGATTCTGGTGCCTAGCTAGGACTTCAGCAAAATCAAGGACTTCTTGAAGTTCATCTTTAGGCAAATGATGGAGTACATTCATAATTTTTTCAATCAAGGCTTCCATAGAGTTCCACCTTCAAGACTGTTTTGATCATACCTAAGGCGAAAAGGAAGAATGCCAGTCGTAGGTTTCTTGCTTCACCGCTTCATAATTGGCATCTAGCCGAGATCCGAATAAGAGAAGGATAGCGATCCTTCGACTTCACTGACTTCCTCGACCTTGAGTGCCCGATTCAACAACTCTTGCTCCCGATAGCGTAACCACTTTTTGATTCATCGAAATAGTAGTTGTCTAAGATTTAGCGTGCCGATCGGCCTGACTACATCATCATGGCGCCGATCAAGAAAATGCCATTCACCACAAGCGTATTCAGAACAGCACCACTAAAAGCCCACCATTGTGGCTTATTGGAACGTAAACCAGACAAACCGATTACCAAAAGGGATGCAACAATCACGCCTGCCCAAGCAAAACTTAGGGACGTATTCATCTGCTCCAAAGCTCCTTGCATGATGGGAGCGATATTACCTTGTTCGTTTTGCATCATCTGAGTCCACCAATCGCCGAGCCCAGCACCAAAAATATAGACATCGGTCAGGGCTGTGCCGATGAAAGAACCGAGAAAGAAAAGACTGCCAACTCTTAAACGGGGAAAGACCAGCGCCATCAGGGCGATCGGCACGCCTAAAGCTTCTACGGGCAGATGCAGATAAGGATTGGTTCGCAACCAGCCCCAATACAAAGTTCCACACCACCAGCTCAAGGTAAATCCGAACAGCAAAGAACCCCATAGGTCCTGCTTCCGTTTCAAAAGGTAAATACTCGACAGCATCCAAAAGAGGGTCAGCACTAAGCTCAAAGCAGGAGCAAAACGAACAAGCGGAGCTTGGAAGAAGACAGGAACCGATACCAGAAAAGCTCCGGCCAGCAGAGCGATAGTATGATGGGACCAGGCAGAGGCTTGGTCTTTCGCCTTTCTGGATGTGAGGAGAGAGAAAGCAGACAAAATAGTTTCTTAAAATAGCTTTGTAGAGCTTAACATATCTACTCATATGCAGCATGGTAGTTTACATTAATGGCCTCGGAACTTCCCCGCAGTCTGCCGAGTGCAGGATATCAGGTACAGCAAGCCATTAAAGCGGCCCTTGCCGATGGTCATGTCTTGCTTCAGGTAGATATTCAAAACCAACGGACTACTTCAGTAGACCTGACCCGACCTTTTTTAGAAGCTGTGCCAGAGCCAGTTTCCATTCTATTCGCAACGGGCACTGCCGGTTTGGCGGAAGAACGTTGGCCCAGTATTCCTCCTGATTGCCAACTCATTGATGTAGGACTTAGAGACAGATTACTTCGCAGGGACTGGAAGACTCTCGTTTTAGTAGATGGTAGCTCGATCGACCTACCGGTTCTGGACGAAATTATCCAACCTGCGCGCAAGCGGCCTGTACTTATCGTCAACAACTGGCCTGAAGCTCCAGGAACTATTGGGACCGGACGAGGAAGCTCAAAGAAACGCAAAGAATTTCGTGAGAAGGTAGAAGTGATTTACTATCTCCAAGCAACCCGCTTTGTCCCCCTCGTGATTTCTCGACAATATCCCGGTCCCTGGTGCGTCTGGGAAGATCAAGGACCGGGAGCCTATAAGTTGCTGGAAGAATTCACCAACGCACCCACTCCGCAAGACTTAAAACGCCTCAGCAACAAAGTGCCCTTTCCCGACCCTATTCAAATTTGGAATCGTTTCTGGGGTGGCCCTAATTTCTTCCGTTCTTGGTAAAGCGCCTTAAATACCTGCGAACTTATCGGTTGCCTCAATCAAAGCGCTGCGGATCCCTGGTTCCATCATCGAATGTCCTGCATCTGGAACCACCACAAACTCAGCTTCAGGCCAGGCTTGGTGCAATTCCCAAGCACTGGTCATCGGACAGACCACATCGTAACGGCCCTGCACAATCACTGCCGGGAGATGTCGAATCCGGTCTATATTGTCCAACAGTTGGTCTTCGTGTTTGAAGAAGCCTTTGTTCATGAAGTAGTGACATTCAATTCGGGCAAAAGCATCCGCAAAATTGTCTCGCCCAAAGTTTTCAGCAGCATTTGGGTCTGGATAAAGTCTGCTGGTACTCCCTTCCCAGATACTCCAGGCCTTAGCGGCCTCTAGGCGAATGTTGCTATCTGGGCTGCACAGCCTTTTGTAGTAGGCTGAGATAAAATCATGACGTTCTTCAACAGGGATGGGCTTGATAAATTGTTCCCAAGCCTCGGGGAATATATAGCTAGTTCCTTCTTGATAGAACCACTTAAGTTCTTTTTCGCGCAAGAGAAAAATACCGCGTAGAATCAGACCCTTACAAGCCTCTGGATGGGTTTGACTATAGGCCAGAGAAAGAGTACTTCCCCAACTCCCCCCAAAGACGACCCATTGGTCAATATTTAAGTGTCTGCGTAACGTTTCTATATCTTGAACCAGGTGCCAGGTTGTATTTTCTGCTAACTCTGCATGGGGCGTACTTTGTCCACAACCACGCTGGTCAAATAGAATCAGCCTCCAGTGTTTAGGATTGAAATATTGACGATATACCACATTAATTCCCCCGCCTGGACCCCCATGTAAGAAAATAGCGGGCTTCCCCTTAGGATTACCGACTTCTTCATAGTAAATCGTATGTAGATCTGAAACCTTTAATTTGCCTGTTTTATAAGGCTGAATAGAGGTATAAAGTTCGGCCATAGAAAAAACTAGCCCTGGTTGAGAGTTTGAACAAAGGTGCGCACTACAGGTCCTGTAAATCGGTCCACAAATCGTTTCATAAAATCTAAAAAATCATCTTGCATTTGATGATCTGCATTATCAGAAATAATACGAACCACTGCAAAAGGAATCTCCTGACTATGACATACCTGCCCAACCGCTGCACTCTCCATATCGACACTCAACGCACTAGGAAAGAGATTTAAGAGTTCTGACTTTTTCACGGGATCAAAAATTATTTGATCTCCGGTCAGGGCCAATCCTCGATGAACCATTAGCGCTGCAATCCCGAATTCAGCCAATTCCTCAGGACTAAAGATACTTTGTTGAATAACCTGCTTACACGCTTGATCGGCATTTTCCAATAAGGGTGTGGAACTGACCAGTTCCCTCCTGCCTAAAAGGGGGATTTCTCCTTGAGGGAAGAAAGGCCGGGCATCCATATCATGCTGGGCAACGCCTGTGGCAATGACAATATCGCCCCGCCGAATTTTCGGACTTAGCCCTCCAGCTACACCGATAAAAAGTACAGCATCCACACCAAAGAAGTCAATCATGCTTTGGGTATGGGCCGCAGCGGCTACCTTACCCCACCCCGAACGTCCCAAAACAACCGATAAACCGGAGAGTTGACCTTCATGAAAAGTGGTTCGTCCCCGTGAAATTCGCTTTGCCTGTTCTAACTCGTGCTCAAGCGCCCAAGTCTCTTCTTCCATAGCGCTGAGAATACCCAGCTTTTGGATACGCATGCGGGATGGTCCTTTAGAATATTTAGTACACAATCGCTTGTTGTAAGAATAGTGTAGCCCTCAGCTCTTCCTGTTCTTCAATTTAGCCGCCGATAAGAACCGTGGGTAAACCTTGAACAATTTTGTTCACCGAGGTTGTTTCCTGGATAGTGTCACCTAAACGGCAGGCAGGCAACTTATTGATAAGCACTGTTTGACTGCCATCAATGACCACGCCTACACCGTCGGGGATGACTAACTTTACGACGGGACATGTGTGGATGTCCGCGGGAGCAAACCCAGCAATAGCTCCTGCTACATCACTAGCTGCATCGGCTATGGTTTTTGTTACATTGGCTTGGGCCGCAGGTGCGGCAGGAGTACCAGCAGCGAGTGTCGCTGCGGCTTGGGCTTTAGCCACTTTCTCAGCTCCCTCAGCTACAGTCTTAGCTAACAGAGCAGCTTGGGCAGCAGAAATTCCTCGCCAAGCTAATTGGCCGCCAATGATGACGTTGAAACTGCCAGGTCCTATAGATAAAGGACTACCATGTGCTGTCATATCACCGACGCGAGCTGCAGGTCTGCCAGCCATATAGATTCCCTCCTTAATTGAGCATAATCATGGCACCGTTAATGGTTATATTTGCGTTCGCCCGAATATCGATGCTGGTCCTGGCATCAATGCTAATACTCCCCGTAGAACTCATGCTGATACTGCCGCCAATGTCATCCATCGTCAATTTGTGACCGCCGTTGGTTTCAATTTCAACTTTGCGGTCACTATCGTTGATCCGCACTTTGTGACCACCGGAAGTGGTGATGTAAACGCCAGCCTTGCTGCCTCCTTTATCTTCTTCTACGAACTGAAGAATATGGCCTGTACGGGTTTTCACCGTCCGCAGACGCACCTTGCCATCTTGAACCGAATCATCCACCTTCTCAGGGGGCGCATCTTTTCCATTCCAGACTCCTCCTAGAACATAGGGCCGATGAATATCTCCGTGTTCAAAAGCAACCAGTACTTCGTCATTGATCTCAGGAAGACAATCAAACCCTCGGTCATCAGCTGCTCCTATGCCTACGACTCTAGCCCAGTGACTTTCATGGTCTTCAGTTAACGTTGGGAATTTGACTTTGACCCGGCCCCAACCTTTTGGATCTTTATTATTCGTGACGATTCCAACTAGAAAAGTTTGTCCAGGCTTGAGGTGGGTTTGAGGAGCCAGGGTTTCAAACAGGCTACCGCCCCGTAAACCCCGAACGCTAAAATCAGTAGTGTAAGCGCGTTCATGATAAAGATGGCGTGTTTCCGTGACATAGTAATCACCACTGTAAGGCCCCATTTCCTCCAATTTCACTATTTTCCCTGGGCGAATATAAGGATTACCATCTCCCTTAGCATCGGCATAGACAAATTCTCCTCCTAATTCATCACAGAGGGCTTGAGCCATTATGTCTGCTTCTTTAGGCGTAAAAATAGGCTGGTTTACCACAATCATCTTCGGTGAGGGAGAACGAAATTTAGTACTGGTTTGACTCCCTTTACCTTTACCTGTTTGGGTAATCAATTTTTCTGATTGTGCGGTAGAGACAATAGCCTTTTTTTCTCCATAATCCCAACCTCGAACCTCAACCGTATTTACTTGTTCCGCACTGGTAGTACGAACATGGAAACTATAGATATCTCTTAACCACTTGAGATTCAAAGATTGCTTGGACTTTGGTTTGCAAAAATGTAGTTTACTATCTTGAACAAAAAGTTCAAAACCTATACGGGCAGCTCTTTGCCGCAAAAATCCCATATTGGTTTGATTTTCCTGAAAAACGTAATCATGGGGTGCGCCACTATCATCAATAGTTCCAAGAGTTATGCCAACTTCATTCGCTATTTTTTTGACAATATCACTATCGGTCATATTGATGAATGAGCGGTTATAACGACCCCTATGTAAACGATGAGAAAAATCATATCCACGAATAATTACAGGGGCATCCCGTTCTTCTGTGAAATCAGTTTCGATAGCTGTAATTTCTCCTTCAAGAATACAGTTTTCTTTTTTTTCTTCTGATAATTCTGGAGCAATTGTCGTACTGCTGTGAAAACTAAATTTAATGCGTTTCCCAATAGCTAATGATGAATTGTCTAACCAGGGTCGAAGATTTTGAATGTCTGCTGAGTGTTCAGGAGCATAAGGATTATGCAAAACTAAGGTGAACATAGTGGGCATATTAAGACTCTCTTCGAGAGAGATTTGGATCGTATCTGATATTAATTTTTTCTGTTCATTTTGACTCATTCCATCCACTTCAATTATAGGACGAGCTAAGTATTGACTTCGATTAGTAGGCATCATTGATTCCTCCCCTATCTGCGTCCACGATTGCGGTCTGGTTGGGCATTAGTATTTGTATCGGTTATCTTATCTACCTCTTGCAAACTTAAAGTAACCTCAGCTTGCACGGGGGTTCCATCAGGCAGAAACAGTTTATAGGTAAAGTTCAGACTCTTTACAACACAACGAAAGTGAAAAGGTCTGCCCCAGATAAATAAATATACGGGTGGACGTTTATCCTTAGAGTTTCCCTGATTTTCTGCAGGTAAAACTGCTTGCTGTAACTTACTAATATATTTATCCCGAACTGATCCTCCTGTTTCATAGGTGTCAAAAAGAATTTTGCTGATTGTGAGAGAATAAGGTTGGATTCCCGAGAAATTTGTCTTTGGCAGTAGGCTATTATCCTCTGCTGGAGGTGGATGATGTGTCCCTCTTCCCCTGCTGCTTCCTCCTCCTGTGCCCCAGTTTACAGTCCGCATAAATTGAAGCTGGGTCGGATTGAACATAAATTCAATTTCTTCTCCGCTCTCACCAGGTGCAGGCTTAAGTTTAGCTTTCTCAAGATTCATCTAAGCAGTTCTCCTATGGGAAATTCAATTCACCAAGGTAAGCGGCCTGAATAAAATCCTTGCCGCTCTCTTTCAATTACTAATCGTTGCCGTAAGCGTCCATAAATTTCCTGCGCTAAAACTTCAAGATCTATTTCATTTCCCTTATCCTGATTAACTTCATCTGGAAAGGAATTTTCTTCTCCTGGTAGATTTAATAATGATTCATCGATATTGTCTAAGGATGTGGATTCAGAAAGAAAATTCTGCTCTTTACCACCCATTAAAGATCTAGAAGGCACAAAATTAGATATTTCTGGAGTATAAACTTCGCCCTCCGGTTCATTGCTAATGATGGGAATTGCAGGTGAAAATAGCGAACTAGATTCATCTCGTTCAATAGATAGATTTGAGTTGATAAATTCTTCAATACTAGACCATTCCTGAGGAATATTTAGAGCGGGTAAAGAATGAGGATAACTTCTCTCTTGTTCATTGATAGGGGGATTATTGATAGACTTTTGCATAAATGTTAAGGGAGTAAAAATTCCCTCATTACGCATTACAGGTAAAGTAGACACCACGGGCAAAGAACTCATCGCTTCAGAAAAGCTAAGAATCCCTTCCTGTGAAATAGAACTTTCAGTTTCTGTTGATGAATTAGTAGTAGAACTATTGGTCTCACTTATCAGAGAAAGGTTGGATTCCTCATTGGAACCGAGAAAATTGGGAGTAGTTGACGAATTACTTTCTTCTGAGGGGGGAGGAGTGATAGAAGCAAAGGTCATCGGTTGCTCTAAGCCCAAAGGGATTCCTTCACCCTGCTCCGAAGTGAAGGGCTCGGTAACAGACAGAAAGTGAGTAAGTTGGGTGAGCGGTGAGGAAGTGATGGGCGGAGAAGCAAAGATCATCGGTTGCTCTAAGCCCAAGGAGATTCCCTCCCGCCGCTCCGCAGCGAAGGGCTCGGTAACAGGCAGAAAGTTAGCAAGTTGGGTAAGCGGTGAGGAAGTGATGAGTGGGGTGAGAATTCCCAGATTATTGAGAATAGTGGGTAGTGAAAGGACTGCTTCCACATTGGCTTCAGTCTGAGCCACTGGAAGTTCGACGTTGTTTTGGGGCGGCGCACTTTCCGATTCCGTAGCGATTGGAATTGCTAGCGATGGTGCAGCCATCTCTGTGGTGGCGACCTCAGGAAGAATTTCTCCGGGGATATTTTCTTCTACCGCTGGAGGCTGGGTACCTTCTTGTATGGCGGGGGGAACTGTACTTTCTGGAGCGATGCTTGCTTCTTCCTCTATAACTTCTTCTTGCTCCAGTCCACTAAACGCTTCAATTTGCTGCTCTACGAGTTCTTGGATGCGGGAGATTGGTGGACTAAACTCAGTCTCAGATTGATTTTCAGGATTCTGTTCAGCCTCTGGAGCAACCATTGCTTCGGGCGTTACCGCGAGTGGTTCGGCGATAGCTGCTACCGCTTCTTCTAACCGATTTTGTTCTGCAGCAAGCGGTTCTCCCTCTGGGATGACTTCAACAGGAACGGCTATGCTCTCTTCGTTGCTTGGAAGTTGTTCGCTGTTTTTTGGTTCCTCAGCTAGTTCTATCTCAGCAGAGACAGCCATAGATGGAGGAGTTTCTGGTTCTGCTAGAGAAGTTAGTTCAGCTTCAGCTAGAAGCGGAGTCGGTTCTGCAACCGAACCTACAGGTTCTTCTATTTCAGCAGCGATTATTTCAGGATTGGAGATAGGCGGCTCTACAATCTCCGCAGCAACTTCTTCGGTTGATAAAACAGGAGCTTCGTTGGTTAGTTCAGGAAGAGATTCGATTGCTTTGGCGGCTGATTCAGCTACAGGTGGCAGGGAACTTTCTTCCGGCAGCTCGCTTTCTGGAGAAACGGCTGCTTCGACTTCTTCTATAGGTTCGGTATTCTCGAGCTCTGCTGTCGTTGCTTCTAGCGCTCCTACTGCCTCTGGTTCGTTCTGGACTGCAACAAGTTCTGAAGTTTCAGAAACTTCCTCAGGTTCAGGAGCAGTTGGTTCGAGATCGCTAATTACACTTGATGCGGTTGTTGGTGTAACAGGCGAAAGTTCTGGTCCTGGAGTGATATTCTCTGCTGTTGATTCTATTAATGTCTCTGCAAATTCTGGAGCAAAGGAATTTGTTGTAATCGGTTCTGGGATTTCTGTTTCTTCAGATAACTCCGCTTCTGGAGAGACTGTACCTCCTACATCACTGGGTTGCTCAATAATTTCAGGATGTTCAGGGACTACGGCTACTTCTGTTTCTTCTGGAGATTCTTCCGATTGGGAAACTACGGGAGACGCTACTTCTTCAGATGCGGAGGAGAATGCAACCGTTGGTTCTATAAGTCCCGTTTCTTGCAGCGGTAATGCTGCTGCAATCGGTTCTGATGGTGAAGTATCTGCGTCATAATTTTCTTCTGAAACTGCTGAAACTGATAGAGGATTAGAAGAAACTTCGGGAGATAAGGGAGATAATTCTGTTTCGAAAACGGTCTCTACAAACTCTTTTCCTTCAACTTCAGGGATAGTGGGTAATTCTACTGCGCCTGCTTCTTCTGGAAGAACAGGTTGAATTTCTTGTTCTTCTGTGACTTCAAACTCTTCTTCTAGGGTAAGAACTTCTTCTGTTTCGATTTCATCCGTTGTTGTTTCCAGTGATTCAGCCGGAGTTTCGGAGTCTGTCTGAAATTCCAAATCACCAAGGAGGTCAGAAAGTATAGGGCGAGGAACCCTGCGAGACCCTTGGAGTAGTTCTGGTAATACTTCCGCTTGCCCCGTTCTGAGAGAGGCGCGGGCTTCAGTAAAGAACGGAGATTCTTGAAAAGGATTTTCAGGAAGTTGATAGCCTGGTATCCCCTCTGGGAAGAACATAAAGGGATTAACCGCCATTAAAGATTCTGCGGCCACAGGCATTAAAAACTGTGGATAGAGCGGCTCTTGTCCAAGCGGCTCAGGAGGAAGCAAGGGATTCGTTAACCCAAGAGGGGGCTCTGTAGTCGTTGGATTAAAATCTGCCATGGTTTTTAGTTACTGGGGAAATAACCGGACTTGCCGCGCTTCACTGGGGACAAATCTGCTTTACCTTCTCTTGATAGGATCTTCAGTCCCTCATACGCTAGGGTTAATTGCTCAATGGCAACGATATTGCCATCTGATGCTTTTAACACAGGTGCTTTCCAGGCCACAGGGACAGCTCCAATTAATGTCCAAGACTGCATTGTTTCTCCTGCTTGGTTAAACGTGAGAATGCTTACATTCTTACGCGTAACTCGTGCTTGCATGGCTTTACTAGCCCAATCCCAAAAGTGGATATTATCTGTTAAACCCCGCTTAAGAATTACATCTGTAAACGTTGTCTGACCTAGATAAATACGCTGTTGATCATTAACACCTCCTTCCATATAAACGTTTCGTTTGATCTGGCTTCCTAGACCTGAACATTCGCTAAAATAAGCACTAATTTCAGTTCCCACTTCCACATAAAATCGATTAGGAGTGACGTATTTTATGACATGGGCATCGACGTTGGCCATCAATACCATCCCCCATGGTTCCTATTGCGTTCTTTTTGAATACGCAAATCTTCCAGCAACATTTCATAGACCCTTTCACTGAGTGCTTGCAGCATTGCAGGATCACGCAATCTCTCAGCTTTTGAGCGTGGAACTGAATTATCTCCTTGGTTGTGAACGGGGCGTGTCTGGCGAGTAGACATAAAAAGACCCAGTACTGCCGTCAGTTTAGAAAGGCGGGCTCGTACTGGGTAGTAGCCGAAAGTCGTAGCTTTAGCGTTTATTAGAAGCGGATGTCATCCATGTCACCATCCCGGTCGTAGTCATTCTGCCAGATATCTACAGTGCCATCGCCGTCACGGTCAATTTTTCTGTCTATGACATCGGTACCCTCGGCCAGATCTCGTTCGGCATAGGTAAGATGGCCGCTTGTATCAGCGTGGGTTACATCACGTTCGTCAAAGATATCGTCCCGGTCAGTGTCGATCCTAATATCACGGCTACTTCCTGCTCGATCCATATGGCTCTGGTCACGAGCAACCACATCTCCATCTTGCAAGACATCTACGTTATGGTCTAAGCCTGAACGCTGGGCGTTCAGGCTCGACCGCCAATCAGCATCCCCATCACCATCAGCATCTACAGACCATTCGCCCTTGGCCTCAAAGTCAAATTGGCTGGCATTACCCCTGCGATTGTTGACTCGGACATCATCTAGTTCTCCATCGCCGTCTAAGTCTCTGAGTTCCCGGTCAATTTTGCCATCTCCGTCATCGTCATAGCGACCAGAAGTTTGCCTACCCTCTTCATCAAACTCTTGCTCATACATACTCTTGACCCGACCCGACCGATCCATCTCAACGCCGCGATTATAGACAGAGCCGTTTTCATCGGTTACGCTCATCGCACGCACACTACTACCATCATGGCGACGTTGGGTGTATTCAAAAGCATCTGCTTCTCCATCGTGGTCTATATCAGCACTGACCGCATGGACCTGACCACCTCCATCCTCATTCGTAGTGTACTGTTCCGTTGAAAGCGCTGGTTCGTCATAATCTTCATCCCCGGTGAGTTGGTACTCATCGTCAACATCCAGTCTTGGGCGACTCATAATTTTCTCCTTGAAGTGTTTTAGGTGAGGGCAGCAGCAGAAACTAAGTTCTGAGGAATAAGAAATGAGTAATAAGCAAAGAGATGGCGAGCCCTACTCCAACAAAAGCCATCGGGAGGAGCATCGGCAGCACCACAATTAAGGCAAGGGTCCATAGGGCCAGCATGAGGTCAGCTATATTTTCTGAGATTGCAGCCTTCGAAGGATGATGGGCATCGGAGAAATGTTGCTTCCGCTCGATAGGTTCCATGGCTACGTCCCTCAAAATCGATGAATAATCTCTAGCGTTGTTGTTATAAATAAAGGATAGAAAATTTACGCTTTAAATTCAGTGCAAAAAAGTAAGGTTATTTTTGGAAGAGATTAACGGTGCACTTCCGAAAAGTATGAAAAAGTGATCTTGAAGAAGAATTTCTGCACGACTAGCAAGGGCCGCTATAGTCTCTTGCGCATACAGGTAGATCTTCTTCTCAAAACAAGGACTCGGTTAGGAAATTCTTGACCCAGGACCACCGCTTTCATTTTCGTGCGTTTTATTTTGCTTGATGGCGATTTTTCACAAAATTAAGCAATAGAGATGGTAAACTGCACCAGGTTTTCTTTTCCTAGCTGTAGGACATCTCCATTAATCAGTTGATAGGGCTCTCCAGCTGTTAAAGAATGGCCATTGAGATAGCTCCCATTGCGGCTATTGCTATCGACAAAGGTATAGGTACTGTAGGTCTGGTCCCAGTAGATACGGGCATGGGGACGAGAAACTACTTGGTCATTCGGAATTCCGGTTAAATCAATTTCCGGTTT
>JBAUTB010000226.1:0-8418 GCA_049582005.1 Gloeobacterales cyanobacterium
TTTGCGGTTGTAGGCATCAATCACTTTTTGACGCAAGTCGAGTGAGTAGGCTTTCATAATGGGTGATCGTATAGGCGGTCTTGGAATACCTCCTCACTGTATCCCATCCGGATGAGAACCGCTATATAATTTTGGACTTGAGTGGCATTACAATCTGGATGATGAATAGGCAAGCTCATCACCCAGAAGCAGTGATTAGTGAACTTTCCAAATCGCCTGTAGCAGGAGATACTGGTTTGCTAGACACAAAAATGAGAAGTTAAAATACAAAAATCAGAAGCTAAAATAGCTCCTCCAATTCTTCATGATGTAGTGGGTTGTAACCATAAAGGACATAACAAACTTGTTAGTCAAATTAAACTTGGGGAACTAGTTTCTTGTGTGTTGGGATAAAATAGTTTTCGCACAGATGATAGACTAACACATAAGTACGAGTTTCAAGGTGCTGCCGATCAATTCCTAGTATTCAAGCTAGTTGGGGGTAAGTCAGGGAATTTACGACTTAATCCTTACTTAGTTCTGCTGGGTTCCGCTCAGCAGGTATTAGCAGCAAACAAAAGTACCAGCAATCAGAGTATTGCCTAAGTACATGTCAAATTGTCTGTTACCGGAACGTACACAATATTAGTCAGCAATGTCTTGAGCACCGCAGGGATTCAAGCTTAGGCGTGAGCGAGGGTAGGACAGCCGCCGAGCGCCCCCGACTGAGCGGCTGTTTCCTCTATGGGTAGAGTAGCGAAAGATTCATCGGCGACCAATCCGTACAACATCACCATCGAAGGTTGGCACAGACAGCACGAAGGGATCGGTCGAGTAGGTCAATGCCTGCTCTTCGAGAATGCCGAGTGCAATTTTCTCACCCAAGCGAAGGCTATCGTAATAGTCACTGAAGTAGTGAACCCCAGCCATATTTCGACCAATGGAAATATTTGCTGCCAGTTTATTCAACTCGCCCTCCAAGGTCAGAAACTGACCGCCTGGGGTACTGACAAGATCTCCTGTAGGCACACCTTCGCCGGGGTTTGGTCCTGGCAAGTCAGGCGCGCGGAACTCGATCGCCGTATCACCACTACCCAGACGTTTGAACGCAACCTCACCTGTTGATTTCTGGGCTAGCACTGCACTGGTGTCAAAGAATGCCTTGAGAATAGTTACGCAGGCTCCTGCAACAGTCGCATGCCCAGCACCATAGGCGGGGTGCATGGGCGAACCTTCAGGAAAGGCCATAGGAAGTAGGGCAGTTGTGGAACCAGGACCACTCACGATCGAACTGAGGGTGCTGTTACCACTGCCGTCGAAATTACTTTCCAGAGCCGCTTTGAAAGCCCCAACACCAGAAATTAGCGCTGGTGGCACCGTGGTTCCGGGAGGCAAGCTAGCAGCGCAATTCCGCCGTGCAAGATCGATCCGTGCTGCTAATGCCTCGGGCCGTAAACGGATGTGGTTGTTGAACTTTTGAAAGCGGACTGCTTTCAATCCCCGTGTAGCAACTTCAGTTACCAGAGTTAGAATGTGCGGACCGCCATAAAGGGTAAATCCACCAGCATTGCGGCGTGTGGCTGCATTCCCAGCCGCTGCCCCACCTCCAGAAAGATGGTCGAAGCCAGGGTCGAAGGGTGTACCCATCCCTAGGAGGATAATGCAGGCGTTCAAATAGGCTTCATAGAGGGCATCGTAATGCACGTATGTGGCAAGATCCCGAGGCGTCGAGATAAAACGCCTTGGCGGACGGGCCGGTGGCATAGTGGGAGAGCCTTTGATCGAGCCGTAAGTCTCTCGCAGCGGGCGAATACCGCGCTGTACCTGTACATAGTCAGCCAGGGTAAACATGTAATTTTTACCGGGCTCTGCAATCGCAACCTTCTGATCGATTTGAAGCGAGCCATAGGCGATTTTCCCATCTATAACACTCCCGCCCCCATTCAGGTCGCTATTGCCAATCAGCAAGAATTGAGAGAGGTAAGGACCAATCTCAACGCCAGGGGATGAGCCACGGAATACCGTCTGCGGATCGAGCAATCCGGTTGTCTGATTAACCTTTCTCGGTCGTCCAGTCTGGTCGCTAATATAATCAAGCGCATTGAGGCGATCGACTGAATCCATGATGTCGGAATTCGCACTACCTGCTTCAAAGTCCTTGAAAGGCTGGTCTCGCAAAATGGCTAGCTCGTAGAGTTCCGCCATTTCCAGAATGAGTTCTGGATTAGCATTGCCATTGGCATCCAGTAACGATGGTGCAGGGGGCATGGTCACAGCCTGAGCATCAGGGCCTTCTAGTTCAAAGACAACCCCTGCAGTGGGTGCTTCCCACTGTCTAAAATTGTTGGTTGGAGAGGGATCCGCTTGAACGACATATCCTCCTACCGTAGGCACTACTTCAAATTTGGCACCATGACGAACCTGTTCCGAAAATGGGTCGATAAAGCCATCGTCGATGGCACGACGAAAATCCACAAAATCTTTTGGATCCTCCAGTAAGCCTGTATCCGGGTTATGGGGCAAACCTTTCGTAAACGACATAAAATACTGGTCGCCAGCATATCGTTGCTCATCCCCATTGGCTTGTTGGGTTGGGTGTACGCGACTTCTGGCTAGTTCTGCCGCCGCAAGACGGGCAGCGTAGGATTCTTGACGACGATCAGACATGAAAATCTCCTAATTTATGACAGCTATCTAATGGATAATTTGATGATAGAGACAAAGCAACTAATCGTCATTGAACAATTTTTCGATTTTATAAGCTATTTTTTGGTAACAAATAAACTGCTCCGGGATACCTTTGATTGATGGATATCGGCAGCGTATGAATTAGTATAGTTAGCATTATATCGAATGCACATTTCGTAAATAACTCTTTTATTGAAAATTTAAAACACGTACGTTCCTGATTTTTTAGTTACTAATTATCACTGGGTGTGGTATTCGAGAATACATAATTAAATCATCATAATTTGTTGTGCCTTCATAATCAATAAGACCTAAAAAATAATCTGTAGAACCGAAAAATCATTCAATGACATTTTATTTTTTAAGCGCTACAGTTAGTGCAATAAGAACTAACCAATTCTGGTTTAGGAAAAATATCCAATATTAAGAGGACTATTTGATAATTTCCATCTAAGCTTCATAGCATCTGATTGAGCGGATAGATTTTGGACCAAAATAGCTAAATAGAAAGGATAGCAGAAAATTAAGTTTTAAAGAGGGAAAAGCACATAAGCAATTTTAGTCATCCAAACTGCAAGCCAATTCTGGGAGGAAATAAGACTGTTATCTTCTTAGCTTTTCTATAGTCTCCATAAAAGTCTGACAAGTTACTGAAGAAAACAACCCAATACTAGAAAACAATTTGTCCTCTTACCTTTGAATTTAGAAACTATTTCTGTATTAAACAGAAAAAAATATCTAGATTGAACTCAATATACTTAAATCGAGGGAGTCCCAAATGATTATTGATCCATTTCCAATTGCTAATGGCTTAGGTGTTCTGTCCTTGGGGGGCTACATCCTTACTCTATTGCCAACCAATCTCAGAATTGTCTTTCCAGAAACCAAGCAAGCCAGTATGCCTAAATGGTTACTGAAACATCGACGAATGATTGGAGTACTGTCCTTCTTGTTAGCCTTAGGACATGGTTATCTTCTCGTCCAAAAAAGAGGTTTAGATTTTTTTGACCCCTCAACCTATTGGGTTTATATCCAAGGTGTATCCACTTTTATTATTTTTGCTCTCCTAGCTATTACATCCAATGACTGGAGCGTCAAAAGACTGAAGAAAAACTGGAAAAGACTACATAACCTTACCTATTTGGCTCTATTTCTTTTGACTTGGCATGTGTGGGACAAGATGGCAGACCACTGGAGTTATTTAACACCACTGGCCCTCGTTACCATAGTGCCCCTCAATCTTTTACATCTCCATCGTCGCTGGATAGAACGCCGCAATCAACAGCAAGCGGCTCAGAAAAAAGCAGTCCAACCACTCGTTCGCGAAAAGATTGCTGCTTAGTTTGACGAGGCTTTAGTGAAAGGAGACTGGAGCACAAGGAGACCTTTTCCCTCTCTAACAAGAAATCTCCATTATGAGGGCACAACAAATGTCTTGGAAATCATCAACCATTTTAGGGATGACCGCTATGGCATTGTTATTTGGTTGTCTGGATTGTCTCGATCGCTTCTCTGCAATGCAAAGAAGCGATGTAGCCACACAAGTGCCTTCAATTTTTCAGCCTTTACGTACCCTGCAAGGCCATTCGGGTTGGGTCTTTGCGATCGCCTTTAGTCCCGATGGTCGCTATCTCGCTAGCGGTAGCTACAACAAACAAATCAAAATTTGGTCGCCCTTACGAGGCACTTTACTGCGAACCTTAGAGGGGCATGGCGATGCTGTCGTCAGTCTTGCCATTGACCCCCAAAGCCAAATCCTAGCCAGCAGTAGCTGGGACAACCGCATCAAACTCTGGAACCTTGACACGGGAAAACTTCTGTATACCCTCGACGGGCATAGTGATGATGTGCAAGCCATTGCCATTAGCCCCAATGGGCGATGGTTAGCCAGCGGTAGTGCCGACACAACCATTCGCATTTGGAATATCCAAACAGGTCAACAAGTCCATCGGTTCTTGGATGGAAACTTAGTGAGAACCGTCGTCTTTAGCCCCGATGGATCTATGGTGCTCAGTGGCAACGAACACGGCGCAATCAGAATTTGGCGGCTGGACGATGGGGCTGTACTGGCAACCTTAGAAGCCCATGCACAGGCCGTGCGGACACTTGCCTTTAGCCCGGATGGGCAAACCTTAGCCAGCGGTAGCATCGATGGCAGTATCAAGCTTTGGAACTGGAAAACTCACCTTTGGCAAAAAACCCTCCTAGGACATTCCGGTGCCATATGGTCGGTGGCGTTTAGCCCCGATGGGAAAACCCTCGCCAGTGGTAGCTACGACAGCACCATCAAACTGTGGCGCTTACCCAAGGGACAACTAATCGGCAATGTTATTGGGCATCGCAAGAGTGTATGGTCAGTGGCTTTTAGTCCCACAGGTTCGATGATGGCCAGCAGTAGCTCGGATTTAAGTATCAAACTATGGCCCACATCTTTTGTCTCAAATCCTAACAAATGGCTGTGATAAGTATATAAGCGGAAGCCCTATTGGATAAGTTTTCTAGGCATGGCTCAAAAGTGGCCGTTTCTAGGTAACTGGACACTCAAAACTGGGAGCATACTATATTCACAGCTTAAATGGGTTCATACTAAACCATTGGGGGCAAGAAATTGTCCTCTCCGCATTAAGAGTAGCAGCATAACTCACTAATAGGCTGTAACTATATTGCGCTTCCGTCCAGGGTTGTCTACTGTAGCCAATTGTGGCAAAATGGAACCATATTGGTTGTAATCAGGTGATCTTCCATACCAACTACGCTGACCTTGAAGAACATTCCCGACCCTTTGTATCAGCGCCTGAAAACCTCGGCAGAAAAGCATCGGCGCAGCCTGAACAGTGAAGCCATTGTGTGCCTGGAATCAGTACTGCTGCCAACCAAGATGACACCTAAGGAGCGCTTGGCGCGAGCCCGAGCAGCGTTGCGGGACACACTGCCCCAAGGCGAGTTTCAAGCACACGACATTGACGAAGCCAAAAAACAAGGCCGCCCATGATTGTGGTGGACTCCAACGTCCTTGCTTACCTGTATCTGCCATGCGAGTACACCGCTGCAGCTGAAACATTTCTGGAACAAGACCCAGACTGGGCTGCTCCGATACTCTGGCGCAGCGAGTTCCGAAACATATTGGCTGGATACATGCGACGCAAAGCAATTTCTTTTGAGCAGGCAAACAGCCTACAAAAGGAAGCAGAAAGTTTGCTTGACGGGGCTGCGTTTGAAGTCGACTCACGCACTGTTCTGGAACTAGTGCGGGACAGCGATTGCTCCGCATACGACGGCGAGTTCGTTGCGCTGGCTCTAAAACTCGGAACAAAGCTGCTGACGATGGACAAGAAGCTCCTGCGAGCTTTTCCACAGCGAGCGATGGCACTTACAGCGGGCTAACTATTAATTCAACCGCCCTTGTACAGTCTAGTACCGACAATAACTCGGCTTTTTACTTCAATCTGCACGGCCTGCTCTTTTTGCTCTAGGGTAAAATGTCTGCCAGGTTTTTTACCCATGTGAACATTCTCCTTGTTTGTCAACTCTTGTGGAGTGTCCACTCAATCGGGGGAAGGCCAGTATCCTAATGCTCAACAATTTGAGCCACAACGTTTTCTTGAGCGCCAGTATTCCCCTTCCGAATATTTTCCTTTTGGTGGTGGAAGTCGGCGATGTTTGGGATATGCCTTAGCGCAGTTTGAAATGAAACTAGTTCCTGCAAAGATTTTATCCAAATATCAACTTGCCTTAGCAGAGGATAAACCGGTTAAACTGGAACGTCGTGGATTTACTCTAGCTCCTGCAGGCGGGATTCGAATGGTGCTGACTGGAAAACGATAAAAAAAGGCATGGTTCCCATGAGGGTAACACTTTTGAGACAGCCTAAAAGGCTAGCGCCCCTGAGAGCTATGAAGAAAGCATCTTTTGGGAATCCTGCGGGAGCGCTTGTACTATACTTCGCAATGGAATGAATAGTTTATCAACGGGGCAATGGCAATTTCCTTGATTTTGGCTTCTGAATCTTCATACCGCAGGGAACTGCTACGCCAGATGGGTATTGAATTTCGAGCGTTTGGCAGCCAGTACGCTGAGGTGATGGATAATGCTATGCCTCCCGATGAACTGGTGATGCATAATGCCTTGGGCAAAGCACTTGCGTTACAGCAAGCCTATCCAGGAGATTTAATCTTGGGTGCGGATACCATCGTTTTTCAAGATGGGCATGTGCTTGGGAAACCCCATGACATGGACAAGGCTATTGCCATGCTGCAAATGCTACAAGGTCGTTGGCACACCGTCCATACTGGAATGGTCTTGATTAAAGGGAATAAACATTTGTTGCGATCCGAGACCACTCGGGTCAAATTTCGTCCCTTAACCCTTACACAGATTTGTACCTACCTTACCAAGGGGGAATCCGTCAATGCCGCAGGGAGCTATTCGATTCTGGGAATGGGGGCTGGTTTGGTAGAAATGATTGAAGGATGCTACACCAACATCGTTGGCCTATCGTTGCCTGTTCTTGTAGATATGCTTTTGGAATTCGACCAGTCTGTCTATTAAGGGCGTCCCTACTCTGTCTGATTATTGTCAGCGTCTTCTTGTCCGTAGACATTTTTGATCGCATCAATAGCGGCCGCAGCACCTACCATAATGTCGCGTTCTTCACCCCCGAGGTACATCCGCCCAAAACTCCCAAAGGGCAGCACTTCAAGGATATTGATGTTCGCCGCTTTTTCCGCTTCGTTTGCCGCTAGCGCAATATAGGCTGCAGGTTCAACTTCCATCACAAAAAGAGTTTGGCCAGCCAGAAGCATCTGACCCCGCTTAAAGCGGTTAATAATCTGTGACTGATGGGGATCAATATTACGGATGATCTGGCTAGAGACAACCTGGGGCTTGATGCGCTCCCGCACGGATAACTGTAAATACTCCAGGATCGCTCCGCCCGCAGTTTTAACCTCTCCCTGACGATTAGAATGGAGTTCAAGACTTCCATAGAGACGCTCAACCATTTGTAGACCGGGCCTTACTACCGCTGACTTCAGGGCAATATCTGTGACTCGATTAATCTCCATGCCAGGAGAAATTTCCACCCATAACGAGGCATCCCCTGGTAAGGGCAGAAAACCATGGGCAATCGTCCCTAGAAAGGCAGCGAACTGGTGTTGAAGGCTATCAAGGTAGACGTAGCTGCGGAGTTGAGCACCCAAGATATTTTTTTCATAGAGAATAGGCCCATCATCCCACAAGTACCGGTTGCTTAACAAAGCGCAATAGGGTGTATCTAACAGGTAGGGAATGTACGCCCAAACTGCCGAAATTTCCTTCAACGCCAAATTCGGGCTGTACCAAATCGAATTGATCGCCCCCCGCACACCAAGCACACGTTGAACGAAGCCATCACCAATAGCATTTGCAAAGACCCATCTTAAATAGAATGCATTCTCTGGCATATCAACTTTCGCTATTCACATATTTATTGACGTCTAAGGAAAGGAACTACTCACCGCTTCTGACTTGCCACCGCTCCCATCCGACTAACAGTTCCCTAGGAAGCCACAATGATGCCACCGAGCCAGACCGGATAGGACTGTGAACAAGCCGCAGTGAGGTCTAATTCTTTCAAACCGTCAAGGAAAGAGTTTGTAAAATAAACTGTGTCAGAAGTCAAAGTCTACGCTCCGACTGACTAAAGTCAACTATTCGTGTACCAGGAGAAGACGATGGTTATCCGACCTGAACTGATTGATGAATTATTGCAAG
>JBAUTB010000227.1:0-4352 GCA_049582005.1 Gloeobacterales cyanobacterium
GAAAAAGCGTTGGAAGACTTGGAAACGTAGAAACTGGCTAACAAAGAAACATAAGCCACAATGTATCACGGGTTCCAGAATCGCATCTATCAAGACATGATAAAGGCGAAATCCTAACGAAACTAAATCGCATTATTCGAGTTTATTAAATACCTAGCAATTCGCTCATTCTTTGTATATTTCTGTTCGCAAAATGTGAGAGTGGTTGTATCTAAGAATAGCCTCATTGCCTACGGGTATAAAGTAGCTGGATATACATTTAACGTGAACCCGCCAAAGATTTTGGAGGCTTGTTGCCACATCTGTTCTCATCAAACCGATAGCTATCAACTAATTACTTATTGTCTATAGCCTTGCGTAAAGCCCTGCAAAATTGTGTTGTTTCAGCCACGCGCTCTTCCGGTATAGTTTCCGCTAATTTCCGGACAAAGGCAGATCCCACAATCACCCCATCAGCGCCCCAATCTACCACTTGCTGGGCTTGCTCAGGGCTGGAAATACCGAAGCCAACACAGATTGGAAGGTCTGTAAGTCCCTGCAAGCGGCTGATCAGGGGTTGGAGTGCACTGGAGACTTCCCTTCGGACCCCGGTTACGCCTGTGACACTGACGAGATAAACAAAACCACGCGCTTGTTTAACAATTTTTTCAATGCGCTCGGGGGGACTGGTCGGAGCCACCAACTGAATAACATCAATGCCTCTTGCCTGAGCAGGATGCACCAACACATCCGATTCTTCTAAAGGTAAGTCTGGGACTACCAATCCTTTGGCCCCTGCTTGGGCAAGTTTTTCAAGGAAATGCTCAACGCCCAAAGAAAGTACTGGATTGTAATAACTGAATAAAATCAAGGGTGCCTTAAGCTTGGGCGTCAGTCGTTCTACTAAAGACAAAACATCTGCCAAGGTAGTGCCTTGTCGCAGGGCGCGGGTAGATGCCGCTTGAATGACGGGGCCATCGGCCAAAGGATCACTATAAGGAATCCCTAACTCAATCAAGTCTGCTCCAGCCTGATCTAAAGCTAATAGTGCGGCTTCGGTGGTTGCCAGATCCGGATCCCCAACGGTTAAAAAGGGAATGAGCGCTTTCTTTTGATGGGCTTTGAGTTGGGCAAAGCATTCCCCGATGGATACAGCCATAGTGCCAGAGAGAAAAGCAAAGCTCAGTGTACCGCTTCCTGAGACTCCTTGAGTAGGCCCAGACTAATACTTGGGGGCAGCGCTCACTATTCTTTTGAGTCTTGCCCCCTTTATCTGCGTTTTTAAGTTATGTAAAGATATGTTACGATAAAGAAAAGTAATCTTTGGAGTCCCCACGATGAGTACTACAGCTACTATGCTTCAGGACGCTGAAACTCTAGTCCTAGATATAGATCTGGATTTCAAACAATTTTTTGTTTCCCTCGTTGAGGCGGCCTATCGCGAAGGTCGTTCCCTTGAGGAGATCTACTCCGATATCGCTAAGTTAAGAACTGAGCTGGTCGTGCCGGATATGGAGAACTTCCCCCTAAAGGAATGGGCCTTGCAAACCTACTGGGCTCTTGAGAAGCGGAATACTCAAAACGGGTCTAACATTGCGGTATGCACCCTCTGCGGAAAGATAGCTCCTGAACGCGAACCCAACTGTGCCAGTTTCTGCCCCTATCGCGCCTAAGTAAATTTGTTCGATAGATAGTGAATTAGGTCTTGGATAAGGGAACACTATAGTCATAACTCCAGTAGATTCTGTTGATTGTGCAAAGAAGGCTTTGAATGCAGGCCTTCTTTTTTTTGCCTATACCCAGATAATTGCGAAGATTGAGTGTGATCCCAGCAATTCTTTTGAGTGTTTATTAATAAAGATCAACAAAGCTCTGTAAAGTTGTGTTAAGTTGAATGTAATGAAGTAATTTGGAGGAGGTTCAGCCATGGTTAATTTCGCTGCGATCGCTCAAACCCCTGAGCCCGCCGTTCTCAGCGTAGATTTAGATTTCAAACAGTTTTTTGTCTCCCTCATTGAATCGGCCTACCGTGAAGGGAGGTCTCTTGAAGAGATTTACTCAGACATTGCCAAGTTGAAAACGGAACTTGTAATTCCTGATTTGGATAGCTTTCCACTGAAAGAATGGGCGCTACAAACCTATTGGGCTATGGAAAAGCGTGGGCCTCAAAATGAAACCTCAGTGGTTGTTTGTGGTCTATGTGGCAAAATCGCTCCCGAACGCGAACTCAACTGTGCAAAGTTCTGCCCATATAGTGCATAAACCTAGTTGTTTGAGCTGGCCACAAGCAAGGGAATACTAAATCTACTCCGGTAGTTCTGTTACTTGTACGTAGAAGGCTTGGACTCAAGCCTTCTTTTTTTTGGGCTTAGCAGGCTGGTACGCTGCTTGTAGATTTTGGTCCAGACGGTCAAGAAATTGTTGGGTAGTTAGCCAGGGCTGTTCTGGGCCAATGAGCACCGCCAAATCTTTTGTCATGGCGCCTGATTCTACAGTTGCCACGCACACCCGCTCAAGCGTGGTGGCAAAGTTTTCTAAAGCTGCATTATCGTCAAACTTAGCCCGATAAAAGAGGCCACGGGTCCAAGCAAAGATAGAAGCAATCGGATTGGTGGAAGTTTCACGGCCCTTCTGATACTCACGATAGTGGCGAGTCACCGTTCCATGGGCTGCTTCTGCTTCCACCGTTTGTCCATCAGGAGTAAGTAATACAGAAGTCATTAGGCCCAGAGAGCCAAAACCTTGAGCGATCGTATCGGACTGCACATCGCCATCGTAGTTTTTACAAGCCCAGACAAAACCACCGTTCCACTTCAGGACCGCCGCCACCATATCGTCAATTAAACGATGCTCATAGGTAAGTTTGGCCGCTTTGAACTGGTCCGCAAATTCTTGCTCAAACACTTCCTGGAAGAGGTCTTTGAAGCGCCCATCGTAGGCTTTGAGAATCGTATTTTTGGTAGACAGATACACAGGCCATTTCTTCATCAGTCCATAGTTTAGGCAGGAGCGGGCAAAACCACGGATCGAATCATCCAAGTTGTACATGCCCATCGCTACCCCACTACCCGGGAAAGCAAAAACCTCATACTCAATAGAGTCGCTACCATCGGATGGGGTGAATTTCATCGTCAAAGTCCCAGGTCCAGGTACTTTAAAATCCGTAGCCCGGTATTGGTCTCCAAAAGCATGACGGCCAATCACAATCGGTTCTGTCCAACCGGGCACTAGACGAGGCACATTCCGACAGATAATCGGTTCCCGAAATACAGTCCCCCCAAGGATATTGCGGATTGTGCCATTAGGAGATTTCCACATTTTCTTAAGCTGGAATTCTTCTAAGCGCGCTTCATCAGGAGTAATCGTGGCGCATTTCACTCCAACACGATATTGCTGAATTGCTTTAGCGGCTTCGACGGTTATCTGGTCATCGGTGGCATCCCGGCTTTCAATACTCAGGTCGTAATACTTCAGATCTATATCCAGGTAGGGCAAGATCAGTTTTTCTTTAATGAACTGCCAGATGATTCTGGTCATTTCATCACCATCAAGTTCTACAACAGGATTAGCGACTTTGATTTTTTGCATGGATGCCCTTGCGATTCAGCTCTGAGGAACAAAACATACCAAGGCAGTGGAGCGATGGCAAGCCTATCCTACGACAAACTTCTCCATACTCAAGTTTTTATCGCTACCATCCTGTTTTAATTTGACCTCTGGCATTGGTTTACGAACGCCTGCAAGTTTGCCAGGAGTCACCCACCACAAATTTTCTTTGATTGGTTGAGTTGTGTTTTGCTCCATCAGTTATGAGCCTCAGCTAACCGGAGCCGCTTCCAGTGACACAATCAGTCGAGCCACCCGTTCTCGAACTTCATCGCGTACTCTGGGAAAGATTTCAGGTTGTTCTGCGGGGTCATCGAGTTGCCAGTCTTCAAACACGCCTCGCGTCACCCACTCCAGCGGCAAATTCACACCACAGCCACAAAGGGAAATCACCATGTCAAAATCTTCTGGCTTGAATTCGCTCAAGGCTTTTGAAGTTTGATCGCTAATATCAACGCCAACGTCTTTCATGGTCGCGATCGCTTCCGGTCTGACCTGGCTTGCCTCCAGTCCTGAACTCGTCACCTTAATCTTCCCAGTTCCTAAGTGCTTGGCAAACCCCTCTGCCATTTGAGAGCGGGCAGAGTTCTTTTTACAAACAAACATCACACGCTTCATGTTGAACGTCCTCCTAAATTTTAGAATTACAGTACGGTCGATTTATGGCCTGTAAAGTAGCGCCGTTCAAACCAGAATGCTAAGTTGACGAGACTAATCAGAACGGGCACTTCTACCAACGGTCCCACCACGGCTGCAAACGCAGCACC
>JBAUTB010000228.1:0-2146 GCA_049582005.1 Gloeobacterales cyanobacterium
GGAGGTGGCCGATGAACCCAAACCCCCATACAAATCTTGCACAAATCACCACTGCCGCTGGAGAGCAACTGACTATCGGTGACAAGGTGTTTCTCGTTGCGCGTGGCTATTCCAGGACACTCTTCAACACGGTCTGGACGATTATCGGCTTTGACGGGAGCTTGGCACAGGTTCAAGCCAAGAAGCTCAAGCCCCAATGGTTCCCCCTAGAACACTTGCGGCTCTTCCAAAAGGTGAACGAGCCGCTTTTCTTTTTCAAAAAAGGGAGGGCAGGCTTATGAAAAAAACCTCACCTGCTCTCAGATACCACGGCTCGAAATGGCGTTCAGCCCCACGGATCATTAACTTTTTTCCACCCCATCTCACCTATGTTGAGCCTTTTGGCGGGTCCGCAGCCATTCTCTTGCAAAAAGTTCCAAGCGCCTTCGAGGTGCTCAAAGATCTGAACGGAGACGTCGTAAATTTCTTCAAGGTGCTACGGGATCGTCGCCAGCAGTTGATTGAGGCTATCGAACTCACTCCTTACAGCCGTCAAGAACTGAAACTGGCCTTTGAAGTTACGACGGACCCTTTGGAGTGTGCGCGTCGGTTGTATATCCGCTCCTGGCAAGGGTGGGGGGCCGGGGCATTAAAGGCAAAGGCCGGATGGCGCTTTATGCATACGCAGTCGAGATGCACGTCCGTTACGGATGACTGGAATCGCACAGAGCATCTTTGGGGCATTGCTGAGCGTTTGCGCCACGTCCAGATTGAGTGTACGCCCGCCACACAAGTCATTAAGCGCATGGATACCCCAGAGACGCTGTTCTTCCTGGACCCGCCGTATCTACTCCAGACGCGCAAGCAAAAACAGGCAGATTCCCACTATCTCCATGAGATGGATGAGTCAGGCCATCGAGAACTAGCTATACAGCTACAGAAAATCCAGGGAATGGCTCTTGTCTGTGGATATCCTTCAGCGCTTTATGACCAGCTCTATGAGGGATGGAAACAGATTACCTGGCAAGCCCAAACCAATGGGGGAGGAACTGCCACTGAATGTTTATGGCTTTCTCCAAAGCTGAGCGCTGCGCTTAGTCACATGCAACTGAATTTGGAGCTAACTTCATGACCGCTTCTTATCACCTTCCCCCTCTAGTCATCGGACGCCGTTTTCCACTATCTATCTCAGGAGCCAGTTCCATGGTCAACGCCCTAGCATTCCCAGAAAGCCCCAAGCCGTCAGAAATAGAGGGCATAGAAGGCATCGTCCAAGTCTTCACCGCAGAACACCGAGGATTTAACACCTCAGTAGTTTCTCAAGCCCTGCGAGTAGCTAGCCAAGGTACGCCTACCCTGCTCGTTCAGTTCCTCAAGGGTGGGATTAACCAAGGGCCGACCCATCCCACGGAGATGGGCCAAAACTTTAAATGGGTCCACTGCGCTATCGAGCGGCATATAGACACCGACCAAATAGAACCGCAAGAACGAGCGGCTATCCAAGAACTTTGGGAATATACCCAGCAACATGTCAAAGAAGGACGCTACGGTCTGGTCATCCTGGATGAGCTGAGTTTAGCCGTTAACTACGGTTTCATTCCAGAAACAGAAGTTCTGCAACTGCTGAAAGAGCGCCCTTCCTATGTAGATGTAGTCCTCATGGGTCCACAGATGCCAGAGGGAATTTCCGCTTTGGCAGACCAATGGACTGTAGTACGCAACACGGAGAGGTAGCACACAGTAAAAAACCACTCTTGCCGGAGTGGTTTAAACACAAAGAAAGATTTAGTTAGGTGAATTATGACACTTTCCATTAGAAAATGCAAGCTTCAAACAACTAGAAAAAGAGATAACTTCCTCTTAAGTAAACGTTCTAGAACGTTCTGCATTTCCAGTTGTTTTCAACTCAATAGAGGGGGATGATTTGACTTCATTCTCCGCTACTAAAACCCGCACCAGCAAGGAGAATCCCTGCCCTATCTGTTTCAAGACAGATGGATGTCGCATCTTTGTGTCCGGCAGGCGCAGCCGAGAAGATTCCAAGGTTTGGTGTCTGCGGAGTGATGCCCACACACTGGCTCCCGGCTATCGCAACCTTGGAGCTTTACGAGATGGGATGGGAGCTTCTTTTGTCCCTATTAAAGACGTTCCTCCTACTCCAAAACCC
>JBAUTB010000229.1:0-31738 GCA_049582005.1 Gloeobacterales cyanobacterium
TGTAGTCTGTAAATCAAGCCCAGTAAAGTTTCTTGATGAATTTACATGGGTACACTTGCAACTTTTAAAATGGCTGAAGTGTTCTTTAGATAAAGATTATAGCTGATTTTTCTAAAAAAACTTCAGCTTTATGATGCTGCGTTTCTAGCTTGCACAGAGCTATGTAGCGCTGAATTCTGGACTGCAGATCAGGCTTTAGTCAAGCAATTATCGCCTTGTCCAGATTATGTCCATGCTTTAGGGGATTAGCTTAGAGGGTTTGTACAGGCAATATGGCATCAATGGTGAGGTGATATTTGCGACATCGTAGCCAGGGATGCTCGGGGTCAGTTGGTCATTCTGGAACTGAAAAATTGCGAGGACCGTGGCATTGTCCAGCAGTTGACCCGCTACTAGGACACGCTCACTGAAATGAGGACTTTCACTACGCAGGCGGAACATAATGTGTAAATCGCATACATGCATGATAGTCGTGGTAGAAATTTTCACTCCTGATCGGGCATAACACGCAAGCTATAGTTGGGTCAGATTGATTTTCTAGAGATATACCCGTGGTTCAAACTCCAATCAAACCGATCACCCTTGAAGAATTCTTAAAACTGCCGGAGACAAAGCCCGCCAGTGAATACATCGCTGGGGAAATTATCCAAAAGCCAATGCCAAAAGGAAGACACAGCATTATTCAAATTGAGCTTGGATCTAAAATCAACGCAGCTCTAAGAAAAGAAGGAATTGCTACAGCCTTTACAGAACTGAGATGCACATTTGGCAATCGTTCGATTGTGCCTGATGTCGCAGTGTTTGAGGACTCCAGAATCCCCTACACCGACCATGGAGAAATTGTAGATATCTTTACCGCTGCTCCTGATTGGACCATCGAGATCCTTTCTCCCGACCAGCGTAGAGCTAAAGTGCTAAAAAATATTCGCCACTGCCTGGATCATGGCGCTCAGATGGGATGGTTGATCGACCCTGATGATCAGTCCGTGTTTGTTGGGCAGATAGGACAACAGTTCGCAATCATTGATGAGCCTGATATCCATCTGCCTGTCCCAGAATTTGCCGCAGACCTGAAGCTAACCGTCAGGGAAATATTGGGATGGTTAAAGAGAAAGTGAGACACGATATATCCTTCTTTGCCTGTACAAAAATGCTTATTTCATGCCATCGAGCATGGCTACATTAGCTTAAATACCCACTGCTATAGTCATTCCTGCGTTGCGAAGTCGGTCCGCAAGGACGTCTCCGAGGCCAGTAGCTGGAGTTAGGATACCGCCGCGCTGTGGACCACCAGGCAATGCGTCCGAGTTCAAGGCCAAGCTCAGGGCCGACTCACAAAGAAATTTGACCGTGGCGCGATTTCCTGGGTCCCCTTGGTCACGGATCAATCCATGCACCCTGCGTCCATCCGTCGCTATGCCCAGAAGTTCGCAGCGGAACCAGCCCTCGTTCATAACTTTTTCGGAAGGACCGCTACCGGGTTGGGGCAGAATGGGGGTTAATAAGGAACGGACTGGAGGTTGTTGGAGGGCACCTGTAAATAGGGCCATGCCCGCCGTTATCCCTGCCGCCTTGATCCAGGCAAGGGGTTCATCGAATTTTAGGTATTCCTGATAGCTGAAGTCAGGGCCATAAGCTTCTTGCCACTGCTCGTACAGAGCACGGCTTCGGCGCACAACGCGCGTATTGATTGGCCCCATGAAGAAAGGGGCTACCCATGTACCTATGTCCTTATCGTATTTTGGCTCTTCAGGGTCTCGATTTTGTTCTATCTCCTGGTGGGAATGTTCTTGCTGGGGATTAAGAAGGAAGGGGTCGCGGGCTAGAGCCAATTGACCGGAATCTTGTAGGTTAAAACCAGAGGCCAGGGTGCCACCATTAAAGCCTCCATAAAGCTGAAAATACGCCTTCACTGCATTACAAGGCACCCCTAGTTCTTTCTGTATATGGCGGACAACAAGATAGGTCCCTAAATCTGAGGGCACCGAATCAAATCCACAAAAAGGAATAATGCGGGTCCCCTCAGCCGCCGCTTGGCTGTGATAGCGGACAATCAGATTCTTAACCCAAGGAGTTTCGCCAGTGATGTCCACATAGTGAGTTTTCAAGCGTACGCAGGCATTGACTATTGCGTCACCATAGAGCGTAAAAGGCCCTGCCGTGTTTAGCAAGACGCGCGTCCGTGACACCATGGCATCCACCGCTTCTTGGTCCTGACTGTCAGCTTCCAACACGTCCACGTTCGCGTTAGTAGCAACGATTTGGGCTTTTACTGCCTCTAGTTTGTGTCGATTACGGCCAGCGATAGCCCAACGCACCTGATCGGGATTTACATGGTTGGCAAAATACTGCACCGTCTGTTTCCCGGTGAAACCACTAGCCCCGTAGAGCACTACGTCGTATTCACGCTCAGGCATCGGATAAAATATCCCTTTGCGGGCCGTCTACTTGCAGTCTAACTTCTAAGTCGATTCGTGCGTCAAAGGCATAAAAAAAGCCCCCAGATGGAGGCTATGGAAATGCAATAGAAAAACTAAGAGGAATTTTCCCTATTCCATGGCTGGCCGTGAGATATTTGATGGTTGAATAACAGATGAGGGAGAGAAAGGTTCTTCCTCAGCAAGAGAGTAGCCACCAGCCAAGCCCGTGTAGCTCTCTTCCCCATGCTCGTTGATATCCAATCCTTCTTGCTCCTCCTTCTCGCTGGGACGCAGGCCCATCGAAAACTTCAGCGCATACATAAGAACCGAAGTACCCACCACTGCGATGGCAATCGTACCCGCCACACTGATGATTTGTATCCATACTTGGGTGAACCCACCCCCATAGGCCAAACCTTCATTCGCTACTGCCGGGTTAACTGCCTTGGTGCAGAACACTCCCGTCAAAATAGCTCCTGTCAAACCACCCATCCCATGACATCCAAACACGTCCAGGGAATCGTCATACTGCAGCTTGGCCCGCAACTGAATCATCCCGTAGCTGATAATCGCCGCTATCCCTCCAATCGCAATCGACCCTAAAGGGGTCACGAAACCGGCCGCTGGCGTAATCGCTACCAGACCGACCACCGCACCCGTCGCACCGCCAACTGCGGTCGGCTTATTGAAGATAGTCTCAATCAACAGCCAGGTGGCCATCGCTGCTGCCGTTGCCGTATTCGTGGTCACAAAGGCGGCTGCCGCCAACCCATTCGCGGCTCCAGCAGAACCGGCATTGAACCCGAACCATCCGAACCAGAGCAAACCGGCACCCAACATCACAAACGGCACATTGTGCGGAGGCATCGGTTGGCCCGGATAACCCTTGCGACGCCCGAGGATCAGGGCAGCCACCAGCGCTGAGATCCCAGCACTAACATGCACGACCGTTCCTCCCGCAAAGTCCAAGCCACCCAAAGTACCTACCCAACCGCCAGGGATGAGTTTGCCAGCCGTATCGGTGGTAAAGCTCCAGACCCAGTGTGCTATCGGGACATAGACCACTGCCGACCAGAGCATGATAAACACGACATAGGTTTTGAACTTCATCCGGCTAACAATAGCGCCGGAAATCAGGGCTGGCGTAATCACGGCGAACATAGCCTGGAAGACCATGAAGGCCAGATGGGGGACGGTGCTCATATAGAGTGGGCTAGGCTCTTGGCCTACGCCATTCAGGCCTAACCATTGGAGCCCGCCCAACCATTGGGAACCGGGAGCAAAAGCGAGAGAATAACCAAAAAGGACCCACTCAAGGCCGACCACGGCAAGGGCCACATAACTCATCATTAGGGTATTTAAGGAGTTTTTAGTCCGCACCAATCCTCCATAGAAGAAGGCTAAACCGGGGGTCATTAAAAGGACCAAAGCCGCAGAGACTAAAACCCAAGCGGTATCTCCGCTGTTGACGGTTGGGGCCGCGTCCCCCTGAGCAAAAGCAGGAACCGCTGAGGCTGCGGCCAAAGCGATACCCAACAATCCAGTTTTTAATTTTTCACGCATGAATAGGTTTACTCCCTAGTTCAGGAATGCAGTTCTGAAGAAAGGCCATAGGGCTTGATTCAGCAGGATGAGATTCATCATCACACCTGAAGAAACTACAACCAAGAAGGGGCAGTTAAAGTATCAACAGATACGGTCAACAAAATTTTAGATTTTTGAAAGAAGAGCTAAAAAACATCTTTAAAGAATTAAGTCTAGGCGTCACAAAGTGTATTCATGAAAACTTAAGCTAACAATTGCAGAGTGCAATTCTCAGAGAGAAAGCGCTAGCTTAGATAGCTGCAGGCGATTAGAGCACCCGTTAGTAAAAGTGAATAATACCGAAGGTCAACAGAATAACCTTACATATCTGAATCTAACGCTGTAATTTTCCTTTTCGCTGCTTGTTCCCTTCCTCTGCCTTAAGAGCTCTTGACTCTAGCTTGAATTCCGGGATATCCCACAATTGTTCTTCCGCTAGGTTGTATTGTTCACATACAAGGCTCAGGCGGATACCTGAACTGGTAACAGGATTGACAGAATGGGTGAGGTCTCCCTGGAAAAAGAGCAAAGTGTTGGATTGGGGAGCAATTTTTCCGACCTGGCGTTTGTTGGATTGCAGTACGAGTTCTCCTCCCTCTAGGTCGATAGGTACTTCGACGTAGAGGACGCTGACTAGAGCCGGAGGTTCAATAGTTTTGCAATAGGAACGTAGAGAACGGTCGATATGAGGGTCCACCCGTGAACCTGATTTTAGTAAGAGTGGGTTGAGGTAAAATGCATTGCACTCTGCCTGTAATGCTCGGTCTAAATAGGATTTGAAGTAGGGAAAGTTCTGTTCGACCGTGAGCAGATGGGAGCGCTGGAACACTAAAGAAAATCCCTTAGTGCCGACAAAATCACGATTGAGATTGTTCACTGCAAAATAAGGACAGGCCAAAATTCGTCCCTGCAATTCGCTCAGATAGTATTGAGAAAAGGCTTGGGGATGCTGGTGATAGTACATGAAGCGCTACATTTGACCGACCCCGATGATATCAATCTTCGTTGCGTTTTCAAAAAGCGAGCGATGCAGATCCAGCATTGTTAGGGACGATACAGATATCCTGTCATGATTGGTTAGCAGTATTTTACAGGGAGCTTGGTACCATGCGGTGTTCAATTATCAGTCGTGCAGGGCAAGTCTTAGCGAAGGGTCGCCTGATAATCCATAAAGGAGATGATGGGGCCTTGAGGTTGGATATGCAAACCGATGGAGGACGGCTACTCCAGGGAGGAATTATTGACTCGAATGGGGATATGACCGCTGCTAGTCAGGTGCTTTTTCGTGAATTCTTCGAAACCTGGGGACTGAGCGATCTGACCCTGAATGTAACAATTCGATGAAGGGTGTGTCTCCCCCTGTGTAGGTAGTTTCCTGTATTTTAAGACCTCCTCTTGGTAGAGGTTTCCCTCCGGAACTGTAAGCCCTTGATACGTTTAGTTTAAGAGGAGTTTGGGGAGCTATAAACTCGACGCTGACTCTTTGAGGACAGCGTTGGGAATATGTCAGGTTAAATGGGTATCTTAATGATGGGTACAAGTGCATGGTTCATCGGTGAATACCTTGATAGAAGAACGAGCATCGGAGTTGCCGATGCCGACAGTAACTATATTAACTAAGAGTTTTTTGGAGCTAGCTATTCTCAAAGCTTGGCCAGCATTTTTAAATGCTTTCAAATATCGACCATTAAGGGGAGGAGGTGCTCGCTAGTCCTAACAGCTCTAGACGGGTTTTTCAAAATTATCTTCTCCCCTAAAGTTATAGTAATTTTGAGAATCGTGTGGAATGCGTGTAGTCGAGGTCTGATATCCCATTCTAAGGGAGATTATGAAACAAAAAGGGGCATTGTAGAACGCTTAACGTGGTGTAACGGTGTTAGCCTTCAAGAAAAAGTTTGTTGAGATCACTACGAATGGCCAGGTTCTCAGTCCATAACCTTATTCCTAGCATCACGGACAAAGTTTCATTACGAACTGTCTTAATTGTTCCTTTTTTTCTTCAAACAATCATTGCCGTCGGTTTGGTAGGATATTTTTCTTTTAGAAATGGACAGCAGGCAATAACTGATTTGGCAGTGCGCTTAGAGGAGGAAACCAGCAAGCGTATTCAGCAGAAGCTTGACAGTTATCTGTTCATTCCACATCAGATTAATCAGGTTAATTCTAGAGCCATTGAATTGGGATTATTGGACTTGAATAACCTTGAGAAAATGGGTAGGTTTTTTTATAGTCAAATAAAGATATTCGATGTTAGATATATAAACTATGGAACAAAAAAAGAAGAATTTATTGGAGTTGAGCGCTTAGATAATAACAAAATACTAATTAATGAAACTCTACACAATGATACTAACATCATGTCTATCTACACGACAGATGCTCAAGGCAATCGTACTGGGTTAAAGAAAGTTGAGCCTAATACCGGTATTAGTACAGAAGCTTGGTATGCAGATGCTGTTAAGGCAGGGCATCCGGTATGGAGCGATATCTATGCATGGAGTGATAAGCCAAATGTTCTATCTATCTCTTCTAGCTATCCTATCTATGACCGCAGCCATAAATTGCTTGGAGTCATTGGTGTAGACCTCATCCTTTCTCAAATTGATAAATTTCTACAAACTTTAACGTTCTCACCTTCTAGTCAGATTTTGATTCTAGAGCGCAATGGTGCTCTTGTGGCTCATTCTGGAAGCAAAAATCCTTTCCAGATAACTGATGGTAAGGCTCATAGAGTTCGGCTTCATGGAGTTCGCAACCCGCAAATTCAGTCTGTCGCTCAGTATCTAGATAAAAATTTTGATAACTTAAAGGGAATAAAAACAGCTCAAAATATTGTCATTGATTCTTCTGTTGGACGTCAATTTCTACAGGTGACCCCCTGGAAAGATACATTTGGATTGGATTGGTTAGTCATTGTGATGGTTCCTGAATCTGATTTTATGGAGGAAATTAATTTCAGGACAGGTATTACCTCCATGCTATGTTTGGGGACTTTAGGTTTATGCAGTATTTTAGGGGTTGTTACTGCTCGTCTCATTACTAAGCCCCTGCTGAATATAACCCAGGCTGCTCAGCAAATTGCTGATGGTAAGCTAGAACAACAGATTATTAGTAAGGATATTGCCGAGCTAAATACATTGGCGCAATCCTTCAATAGGATGAGCCAACAACTGAAAAGTTCTTTTGAAGATTTAGAACTTCGAGTAGCCCAAAGAACGGCTGACCTGATGGAGGCCAAAGAAGGTGCTGAAGCAGCTAATAATGCGAAAAACGAATTCCTTGCGACCATGAGCCATGAGATCCGTACTCCCATGAATGGAGTTATGGGTATGGCAGAATTACTCATGGAAACTAATTTGGATGATGACCAGAAAGAGCACGTAAAAATTATCAGAAATAGTAGTGAACTTCTCTTGACTATTATCAATGATATTCTTGACTTCTCAAAGATAGAATCTGGTCATTTGGTCTTAGATGAACGTTCCTTTGCCTTGCACGAATGCATTTTAGAAACAGTGAATCTGTTCGTTCTCCAAGCTAAAGAGAAAAATTTAAAGTTGCAATGTGAGATTGATTCAGCGGTTCCTACAAGAATTCTTGGGGATGTCACTCGTCTAGGACAAATTTTAATCAATTTGCTCGGAAATGCTCTAAAGTTCACCCCTGTCGGTGAAATTTCGCTAAAAGTAACCTTTGATGCGGCTCAGCAGGTCATTCAATTTGCAATTCAAGATACGGGCATTGGTATTTCACCGGAGGGGATAGAGCGCCTCTTCAAATCCTTCAGTCAACTGGATGCCTCTACCACCCGTAAGTATGGAGGTACCGGGCTGGGCTTGGTTATCTGCCAACGACTGTGCACCCTAATGGGGGGGGAAATTTGGGTTGAAAGTCAGCCTGGGGAGGGTTCAACCTTCTTCTTCACGATCAAGGCAAAGGTCGCTCATAGGATAACTATGGGTCAGCCTCGTGAAAGTTTGGATCTTGATGAAACCTTGGGACAGATAGTCTGACTCTTTGCGTACTTTTCTCACTCGTTTCGCTTTCCAGTACAATCTGCACAGACAGTCATGAACGATGAGGCTGTTTTAACCAAAGGATTATTTCCAAGGCCCTGAAACATTGAGTATTAATCGCCAAGATATCTTTACTGAGCTAGGTATGGGCTTCGAAGAACCCCTAGAGAAACTTTCGGAAATCCACAGGAAGAACCTAACCTCTGAATCTAAAGTTGAGGGATCTGTATCTCCTAAAACCATTGCTACCCCATTTGTGAAATGGGTAGGTGGCAAGCGCAGCATTATGGATGCGCTCAAGGCGCACTTGCCGGAAGGTTTCAATCATTACTACGAGCCCTTTATCGGCGGTGGAGCACTATTTTTTGAGCTGCACCGGAAACTCCAAAAAGCCTATTTGTCTGATACAAATTTTGATCTTGTCATGGCCTATCGGGTAATTCAGCGAGCCCCTGAAGACCTTCTAGAACTACTTAGAGAACACGCTCGAAAACATAGTGAAGAATACTATTACCAGATGCGGGATAGACATCACCTGCAAAATCCGGCAGAAATTGCAGCCCGACTTTTGTATTTAAATAAAACTTGCTACAACGGCTTGTGGCGCGTGAATAGTAAAGGGGAATTCAACGTACCGATCGGGCGTTACAAGAATCCTGGAATTGTTCAAAAAGAAAATATATTAGCCTGCTATCAAGCTTTGCAGGGCGTCGATATTCGACTAGCTACTTTTGATGAGATCAAACCTAGGGAGGGTGACTTTGTGTATTTTGACCCTCCCTATCACCCCATGGATGACGCTTCTTTCACGCGGTACGCTAAGTTGGATTTTAATGAGCAAGACCAAATACGGCTACATGACTTTGCCTTAAAGCTGCATAAGCAGGGCGTGAAAGTCATGTTGTCTAATTCTGATACTCAGTTCATTCGAAACCTCTATGGAAGTATGGTTTTTCAGATTGCTACGGTACAAGCGCTCAGGTTAGTGAACTGCAAAGCGAATCAGCGTAGTGCTATCAATGAAGTCTTAATCACTAATTACTGAATCTAATTCCCTATAACCGTCTATTAGACGGGGATGGGCAATTTAAAGAGTTGCCGGGCATTTGCTGTGGTGTAGGCTGCTAACTCTTGTAGGGTCTCGCCACGCAGTTGGGCGACGCCTTCTGCTACCTGGACCACAAAAGCAGGCTCATTGCGTTTTCCTCGATGGGGAGGGGGTGCTAAAAACGGACAATCGGTTTCTACCAATAATCTTTCTCCTGGCACCATGCGCGCCGATTCATGAACGGTCGTTGCATTCTTAAACGTGGCGACGCCGCTGAAGCTAATGTGCATCCCTAAGTCTAGAAACCATTGTGTTTCTTCTGGGGTACCTGCCCAACAATGCATCACTCCTCGGACGGGACCTTCTTCTTGAAGAATCTTGCGAGTGACTTGTGCTGCCTCTCGGCAATGGACAATCAAAGGTAAATCATGCTCTTGAGCTGTTCGGATTTGACTGCGAAAGGAAGCGGCCTGGTCTTCTATATTGATGGCTTTAAATAAATCCATTCCCGTTTCACCAATCGCCACAACCCGAGGGTCTGAGCTGCTTTGCTGATGAATTTGCTTGCCTAAGGCCGGGTCCCACGTGGTTACATGCAATGGATGAAGCCCGGTCGAAATCAATACTTCGGGGAATTGATCCGCAATCTTTTGGAGAGAGGCAAACTCCTGCGGTTCACAACAGGCATGAATGAGCTGTACTACGCCAGCTTCACGCCAGCGTGTTCCAACCGCTTCTAAGTCAGCTGCAAAATTCTCAAAGTTAATGTGGCAATGAGTATCAATGAGGGGCATGGGTAAAACAGGGGAAGTTTATCTCAATAGTACTCGGGAGCACTGTAAAGACCTTCGTTGTGATGATGTTCAGCAATCTTTAGAAATCTTCCGATGCCTCAGCAGAGCAATTTCCTCTAAAGCTGATGGATCATTTTGTGGGTTTGCGGAATGACCCGGACCGAAGTTAATCGTTGACGCAGGCGGCTTTGCCAAGCTAGAACTTGCGGCGGGCTTGGGGCTAAACGACCGCCGACGGACGTTACGGGTTGTAGGACTACAGGAATATCGGGAGCATGGCGTGCCAATAAGTCTGTGGCGTGGTCCAGGTCTTCCAAAGTTGTGTCCGCGGTTACTACCCACTTGGTAATTAGACGGGCAGTTCCGTGTCCTGCCACGGTTAGAAAAGCATCATGGGCTTGCCAGCAAGACTCTCCACAGGAGGAAGGAAGTTTGATATCCATAGAAATCCAGCTTAGATAGGGCAATACCTTGCTTAATTCCTGAGGGCGATGTCCTCCTGTTTCTAGATAGACCGGAAGCGCAACTTGAGGCAGCCACATCTGGAGAAAACGGCTCTGCAGCAGCGGTTCTCCTCCTGTCAAACTAAGGCTGTGGTGCGGAAAGTTTTGCTGAAGTACCTCCACATAATGGAGTACCTGATCTCCAGAGACAGGATTTATATCCTCCAAAAAATCGCGTTGCCCTGCGGTCTTTTCCACCCGGTAGTTGCTTTGCACGGCATGGGTATGGGGAGAATCACACCAACTACATCGGAGATCACAGCCTCCCAGGCGGACGAAGAGCTGACGTTCTCCAACAAACGTTCCTTCCCCCTGAATGGCAGAAAAAATTTCGACAAGGTTCCCTAAAGAGTTACTTGGAGCGGTGCTTAGCGACATAGCCTGGACAAAGTGCTGATTCTATCAGGCTACTACTCTGCGGCTATCTTGGACACTTCCATAGAGATAGAATCAGCGAGGGCCAAACGACTACAGTGGATCCGCTCATCTAAGAGTGCGCCCGCATGATCACAGGTATAGACGTCTAACGTTGCATCAGTTGTGGCTGTAAACCCAATCATCTGAGCAGGAAATACCACCCGTTCGAAATACCAGTTCTCTACGTTGGATATACGCACGATTTGTATGGCGCCGCTGTGGTTCGTGTAGGCACAACCAATAGCCTGATCAGCATACTCAGGAGGTAGTCCGTCTAGAGTTTGTGACATATCGTTTGTGGTGAATATACGTTCTTTCAAAATCTAACACTCCCAACAAGCTTAAAAAGATTCACAAGATACATTCGCAAGAAAAAATTAAGAATTCCTAAAATGCTTGGGATCAATGCATAGTAAGCTCTTTAACAGCCTAGACTCTGAACCAACTTTTGTCCATAAAGGTTTGGTGAGTCTCCAAATTAAATTTTTGAAGACCTATGACAAGGTACCCAAACCTACTACACTGAGGGGCGATTGGGATGCGTATCTGTTAGAGAGGGATCAGTCGTGGAAAAAGTACTTGGCCTAGAAATTATTGAAGTTGTAGAACAGGCAGCTTTAGCCTCTGCGCGCTTGATGGGCAAGGGGTTGAAGAATGAAGCGGATGCGGTGGCTGTTGAAGCGATGCGCAACACGATGAACAGTGTCCGTATGCGGGGGCGGATTGTCATCGGGGAAGGTGAGCGGGACGAGGCTCCCATGCTCTATATCGGAGAGGAAGTGGGAATCTGCACCCAGCCTGATGCTGCAGACTTCTGCCGTCTAGATGAACTTCTCGAAATTGACATCGCGGTAGACCCTTGTGAAGGGACCAACCTGGTGGCTTCTGGAAGCAACAATTCGATGGCCGTGTTAGCGATCTCTGAGAAGGGGGGCTTGTTCCATGCTCCTGACTTTTACATGCGTAAGCTCGCCGCTCCTCCTCAAGCCAAAGGTAAGGTTCACATTGACTACCCTGCTGAGAAAAACCTGAAAATTATTGCTGAATGCCTAGACCGTGACGTTGAAGACTTATTGGTCATTGTGATGGACCGTCCACGCCACAAAAATCTAATTGCAGAGATCCGGGCAACAGGAGCACGGGTCAAGCTTATTTCTGACGGCGATATCTCTGCCGCTCTTTCTGCGGTAATCAATGGTACCGGTGTTCATGCACTGATGGGTATCGGGGCGGCTCCTGAGGGGGTTATCTCTGCCGCTGCTATCCGTTGTTTGGGTGGACATTTCCAAGGCCGTCTCATCTACGACCCTGCTGAAGTCAATACCCCTGAAAGTGAGAAGTGGACCCGTGAAGGTAACGCGGCTCGTCTCAAAGAAATGGGTGTGGAGGATCCCGATAAAGTTTTCGAAGCGGAAGACCTTGCTTCTGGAGAAAATGTCCTGTTTGCGGCTACTGGCATCACCGATGGAGACTTCATCAAAGGGGTGCGTTTCTTTGGTGGCGGTGCCCGCACCGAAACCATGGTTATTTCGAGCCAGTCTTCTACGATTCGTTTCGTAGATACGGTGCATATTCTAGACAAAAAGGAGTTTGCTTCTTTCGAAATCTAAGCGGTTCCTGAATCAAGAAAAAGGGTGGCCAATGACCACCCTTTTTCTATAGTCTATTTTTAGCTTCTAGGGGTACTTGGCTGCTATTTCTAGAGATGGCACTCAAGCGGACAATCTCTCCATCTTTAAGCGGTTTGTCGCTGCGCACCACAAAAGATTCTCCTGAATTCAATCCTGAGATAACTTCTACTTGTCCGTTGGCTTGATTTCCAAGGCTGACGGGGCGGTTATACACCCGGGCCTGGGTTCCATCTCCATCTCGTTGCACTATGAATAGGAAAGAATTATTGTTTTTCGCTCTCTGTAGGGCTGTTTCAGGAACCAAAATTTGTTTGGTCGTCTCTTGGGCAAAACGTACCCGTGCCAGTAGCCCATTCCCAATCAGCTTGCCTGGGTTGTTAATCGTCACTTCTACGGGCACAAGGCGGACAGTGGGGTCAGAGGAAGCAGAAACACGACTGACCTTGCCCATGAATTCCCGTTGGGCAAGTGAATCTAACGCCACTTGAACGGTCTGACCTACTCGAATTTTGGGCACTTCCAATTCGGAAACTTGGGTCTTGACGGTAACTTGTTTAAAGTTTCCCAGTTTTAAAATTTCATCCCCCGTACGCACACCTCTGCCAGGTTCAACCATTTGCTTGAGGACTATGCCTTCAATCGGGGAAGTGATGGAGGCAAATGATTTCTGGGCGATAGCCCGTTTCACTTCTACCTGCTGGGCTTTAACTCTGCTCTTCGCAGCAGCAATCGCTTCTTGCTCCAGTTTCACTTGGGCTTGAGCCGAACGTAGGGCGAGGGAGGCTAATTCTGCCCGCGATCGGGCTGCATTGGCTACCCTGGCAGAGATGGCTCCCTCCCGATAGAGCTTCTCTAGACGGATACTATCGGTTCGGTTCTGTTGGAGGGCATTTTGGGCCTGTTCAATTTGCAGACGGGCATTTTCCATTTCATTTTCGGCCCGCGACGCCTCGGACTCTCGGGCTGCTAGTTCCGCTTGGGCTTGGCCGACAGCACTGGCAAGAGAAGCCCCGTCTAGTTGGGCAAGAGCCTGACCTGGCTTAACCCGATCACCGACTTTTACATTCAGGCGTAAGAGCTGTCCATCGGCCTGAGCCCGCAAAGCAATCTCCTCCGCAGGCCCCGTAGAACCGATGTACTCCATTTCTTCTTGTAGTGATTGGGGATGGGCAATCGCTACGTCGACTAAGGTGGCATCCTGGCTCTGAGCACGTTCGCCTTGTTGCAAACCACAACCTGTCAGCGTGACCAATAATCCGACCAAAATGAACCTGTGGCTTGTTGCCCGACACAGACATAATTTTGGAACAACGGTCATCGATCCACTCCAGAGCGCTTCGAGCTAGTCCATAACACCCTAACGTGCTGATTAAGCGGCGACAATTTTGACGGAGAGAATTTTATCTCCTTGACGAATAGCGTTCACGACGGCCATATCCTGAACGGGGTCGATCACTTCACCAAAGACCGTATGTACGCCATCCAAGTGTGGTTGGGGACTGTGGGTAATAAAAAACTGAGAACCCCCTGTATCACGGCCAGCATGGGCCATGCTCAGGGTCCCTGTTCCATGCTTATGGGGATTGCCTTTGGTTTCACACTTGATGGTATAGCCAGGCCCACCGGTTCCAGGCATCCCTTTGGCACCCTCACGGGTATTTGGACATCCCCCCTGGATCATAAAGTTGGGAATCACCCGGTGGAAGCCTAAGCCATCATAAAATCCTTCCTGGGCAAGTTTTTCGAAATTAGCCACGGCGATAGGGGCATCGGCATCGAAGAGCTGAAGGTTAATGGTCCCTTTACTGGTTTCCATTACAGCTTTTTTCATAAAGTTATCTCTCCTAGGAGGTTGTCGTGGTTTTTATGGTTTGTCTTTACCTGCTTTGGTTATCTCACAAATCCAGCCCTAATTCTAAAGGGGGATGGCCCCTCTTAAATCAAGAGTTACTCGGTTTTTCCATTACAGGAACATCAGTTGGTATCATGCTATAGACAAAATTTTGCACCTTACTGAATAAGTTTTTTGTCTGTAACGACGAAATAGACAGACATGATCAGAAATTATTTAACTACGCTGACTATACTTTTCAGAGCAGCAGTACTTAGGGAGCGGAAGAGTCAACAGCATGACAGAAGTATCTAAACAAGCAGAAACAACAGGCTTCAAGCTACTGGACATGACGGGGTATCAATGGACGGTTCTATTTGCTGCATGGTTGGGATGGGGCTTTGATATTTTTGACGGCATTCTCTTCAATTATGTTGCTCCCAACTGTGTGCCTACCCTCTTAGGGCTGACCATTGGCTCTCCAGAAGCAAAATCAGCCACCTTATTTTGGACGGGACTACTCACCTCTATTCTGCTTTTAGGTTGGGCCGCTGGGGGAGTTTTGTTTGGGCAACTTGCTGACCGCATCGGTCGGACCAAAACGCTCCTCTTCACGATGCTTCTCTATGCTTTGGGGACTGCCAGTTGTGCATTGGCACCCAATATGTGGGTTTTGGTGTTATGTCGTATCATCGCCAGCCTGGGTATTGGTGGTGAATGGGCTGCCGGTGCTGCGATGGTAGCAGAGGTCGTACCTGAAAAAAGACGGGTTGAAGCGGGAGCGCTGCTCTATACCTCGGCGCCTTTTGGCCTCTTTCTGGCTACTTTTGTGAATTTTCAAGTAGCTGGGGTCTTTCTCAAGGGCAGTCCTGAAGTCTCTTGGCGTTTTGTATTCCTATTTGGTTTATTGCCTGCAGCGATCGCCTTCTTGGTGCGTCTCTTTGTCAAAGAGCCAGAACGTTGGCAAGAAAATGCCCGTGAGAGAATGCCCCCCACGATTCGTGAGTTGTTTAGTCCCCAGAATCTGCCGTTAACCTTGAGTGGCTTTTTGATGGCCGTAACCGCATTGCTGACTTGGTGGAGCTGCAATGCCTTTATTCCCGTTATCTCAACAGGGCTTGCCCAAGCCACGGCAAAAACGCAGGGATTGGATAGAGCTGCGACGTTAGCACTGTCAGAGGGATGGAAGACTCTTGCTACCAACAGTTTTAATTTGGGTGGCTTGTTGGGGACTCTATTAACCATTCCTGCGGCTAAATACTTAGGACGTAAGCCGATGTTTGCTGTTTACTTTTTTCTCTCAGCCGGTGCACTACTGGCAACGTTTGGTTTGGATTTGCCCCCCGAAACAAGACTTTACATGTATTTCCCGATTGGGCTGACGGTCTTTGGGGTGTTTGGCAGTTTCACTTACTATTTACCAGAATTGTTCCCCACGCGGTTACGGGCAACAGGAGCAGGGTTTTGTTATAACATTGGTCGAGTTGTCGCAGCGGCAGGGCCTTTTTTGGTGGGATCCATAGCCTCTAAAGGTGTTAATGGTTTGGAGAGCGCCTTCGGACTCCTCTTTTGGGTTGGATTCATCCCTTTAGTTGGTTTATTATTCCTCCCCTGGGTAATTGAGACTAAACATCAGGTGTTAACAGATTAGGCAGCATGAACGTTTTATTCCAAAAACCAATTCAGGAAATTGTATTTATTGAAAATCTAATCCTGGCAGCACAGAAAGAAGACCGTTCTTCTCTAGACACTATATTTATCGCCCTCAAAAATCTGGGATCCCATATAGACTCTGTTATGGCTACTGAATTTGAAGGAAAACTTTTAAGCTATCAAGTAGAGATTTCTCGATTATGGCAATTACTCAAGCTAGAACAGCAATTTCTGAAAGTGTCTCGCTCTCAGAAAGCTCGAAGTCAGCACTTCGTTACCATGCAGGAGCATCTCAATAAAATGAAGAGCTTCTGTGAAGCCTGCGCATCCTTATTGGAGCAAACATCCGTGAATCGATATGAGTAAAGCAATCACCTTACAGTGTTTTGCCAAGATCAATCTTTTTTTAGAGATTGTTGGTTTGCGTCTAGATGGTTTTCATGAAGTAGTCATGGTCCTTCAAAGTATCGACTTGGCCGATACCGTCCAGATAAAGACCCACCGGGAAATAACGATTCGTTGCGACCACACGCAAGTTCCGACCAATAAAGAAAATATTGCCTATAAAGCGGTCCAAGTCATGCAGAAGGCTCTTGGTCATAAAGATGGAGCGTTGATTGAGATTGAGAAAAAAATTCCGGTAGCAGCAGGACTGGCGGGAGGTTCAGCAAATGCCGCAGCGGTTCTGGTCGGTTTGAATCTTTTATGGGATGGGGGCTTGACCGTGCATGAACTCGAAAAGCTTGCCCAATCTCTGGGTTCGGATGTGCCCTTTTGCGTAGATGGAGGGACCGCTCTTGCGGTCGGACGAGGAGAGATTTTGTCGTCTTTACAGAGTTTCAAGGGAATTCCGCTGGTGCTTGCCAAGACTCGGAACTTGGGAATATCAACGGCTTGGGTATACAAAACCTATCGGGAACAGTATGCCGAAGCTAAACCTGCCCAGGCTTCGAACCTTCCGGTTCTCCTCTCTGGACTGGTTCATCATGACCTCGCACGGGTAACCAAGCACCTCTACAACGACTTGGAGCGCGTGGTCTTACCGGGCCATACAGAAGTGGCCCATCTTAAACAGCGCATGTCAGAGGCTGGGGCTTCTGGCGTGATGATGTCTGGGTCTGGACCTTCTGTGTTTGGGCTCTGTGCCGATGAAGACCAAGCCCGTTCGGTACTCTCCAAAATCAGCCAAGAAGACCAGGAACAGTTCCTTTGCCATACATCTGATGCGGGTGTAATCATCTGTTCGTAAACTAGCGGTCTAACTTAATCGCTTGTTCCAATGCTACTTTTGCTCTAGCCCGTTGGGTATAGGGTTGGAGTTCAGATAGCGCTTCATGGGTGAGAATGCTTAAATCTTCCAACGTCATGCCGCGCATGAGCATCTCTAAACACCATGTCTGGTGTGCTTGTTCAAGCTTCGGAGGTTGTCCTTCTGGAGTTAATAATCCAGTTGTGCAGCCTTGCCAAGACAAGCGTATATCTTCTTCCGATAGGGGTTGTTGGGCATCATTGATGAACATTGCAGGCTGATCATCTTTGCGGCTCTTTAACCACTGGGTTAAGGGATTGTTGTTATAGGAGCCATAGCGTTTCCCCAAAATTCTTTGATTGAGAGGAACTTGCCGTTTAGCCCCTGTTCTCTGGTTGAGTTGGAGTAGATGTTGATCGTTATCACAGATTTGATGAGACCGTTCTAAGGTAACTATTTCCTTAGCCTTTAGACCCGCTCCAAAAAGTAGATAGAACAAAGCATAATCCCTGGGGCCCATTTTTTTGGCTCGTTGCAACATAGTGTGCACCATAGCTGCGGGTAAATCTTTCACTTCTTCTGAGGAGGTAATTTCTACAGAAGAAGTAGGTGCGATAGCTCCACGCATAAATAGGGTGGCTAGACTTTCCAGGAAGTCATTTTGATCATCCCAAAGCTCATCAAAATCACTGGTAAATTTGATCACCGCATAGCCCAAGAGGGTACTGTTGAGCAGACTGGCAATTTTGGCTGGAGGTAAATAGGCTTCGAGCTTGCCTTGCTGAACAGCAGCTTCTAAATACTGCGCAATATAATGATTGGCCTGAATAAATCCTCGCCCTAAGGCCTGACGATTTTCTGTGGGATATTGACCAGATTCACCGACCACTGAACGAATCAAAGCTGGTATTTGTTCTACAGCCTGCAATTGGTCATGGGCGTATTCTTTGAGGGTCTGATGAATATTATCCGTTTGAGCTATGTGCTGAGCTAGGGAACGGCCCACTTGCGCAAAGACTTCAGACTCTTCAATAACGGCTAAGAGCAATCCATGCTTATTCCCAAAATGACGAAACAAGGTGACTTCATTCACCTCTGCCCGTTCAGCAATCTGCCGAGTCGTAGTCTCTGTAACGCCCTGAGAAACAAAAAGCTCCAGGGCCGCATTGAGCAAGCGTTGGCGGGTCGATGAAGTACGTAGAGATGACATACATATCCTAATTTCCGTAGCGAACGCCAGTCTAAGAACAGACGGGTGCTATCGGCTTGACTTGAAACGTTCAGTGGGGTTAGTCTCTCCACCCTATACCCAAAAAGAAAATGTAAGTAACACTTGCATCTGTTTGACTTTTTTGTTAGCTTTAGGAAATGCAAGTATTACTTGCATCTGCTGTCGCTTCGGATAGCCAAAAGATAGGGCCACGGACTGCTTGCCCCATGAAAGGAAACCTTTATGACCTCTAACGCAACTGCAACCTCCGACCCTAAGGTCGAACAGCCGTTAACGCTGGATTGGACCAATGTCATTTTCTTTGGCAGCATTCACGCTGTAGCACTGCTTACGCCTTGGTTTTTCTCTTGGTCTGCCCTAGGCGTCACGATTTTTCTGCATTGGTTATTTGGGGGCATCGGGATTTGCTTGGGCTATCACCGACTGCTCAGTCACCGTAGTTTTCAGGTTCCAAAACCGTTGGAATATTTCATTGCGGTTCTGGGAGCCCTAGCTTTGCAAGGTGGTCCTATCTTCTGGGTGGGTGGACACCGTCAGCACCATGCGTTTACGGAGCATGAAGATAAAGACCCCTACTCTGCTCGGCGTGGTTTTTGGTGGAGTCACATGGGCTGGATTTTCTATCCCCGCTCTGCTTTCTTCTACTCCTCTTCCTATAGAAAATATGCTCCAGACTTAGCCCGCGACCCTTTCTATCAATGGCTTGACCGTTATTTTCTGCTTCTACAGCTTCCCCTCGGCCTCTTTTTGTATTTGATTGGGGGCTGGTCTTGGCTGATCTGCGGCATGTTCTTAAGGGCGGTGTTGCTCTGGCATACCACTTGGTTCATTAATTCTGTCACCCACCTGTGGGGCTACCGTACCTTTGACACAGACGATAACTCGCGCAACCTCTGGTGGGCAGCTATTCTCACCTACGGGGAAGGCTGGCACAACAATCACCATGCTTATCCCAATGTCGCTAAGGCTGGCTGGCAGTGGTGGGAACTGGATATGACCTGGTGGGCGATTCAAACTCTAAGCGCCTTAGGTTTAGCAAAAAAAGTGGTGATGCCACCAGCTATGCATAAAGGGAGCTAAAGTCGGAGAAATATTAGGAATGCAAGTCTAGGCTGATATCTAACCAAGATGAACGGGTAATCGGTGCACTGGTAGAAATGAAATCGACTCCTACTTCGCCAACAGCCCGGATATTTTCTAAGGTGATATTGCCAGAAGCTTCCAGCGTGACCTTTCCCGCAATCAGGTTTACCGCTTCTTTCATAGCTTCTATACTCATGTTGTCCAGCATGATCGCATCCACAGAGGCTTCCAGAGCAGCCTGGACCTGTTCTAAGGATTCACATTCTACTTCAATCGTCACTGGATAGGGAATAGTACTGCGGACCTGGGCTACCGCCTTCTGAATACTCCCGGCTGCTTCAATATGGTTGTCCTTGAGCATGACGGCATCATCTAGGCCCATGCGATGGTTGACTGCTCCTCCTATCCGCGAAGCATACTTTTCCAAAATACGTAGGCCAGGAGTCGTCTTGCGGGTATCGGTGAGTTTGGCTTTGGTTCCTGATAGCGCTTCCGCATAGCACGTTGTAGCGGTGGCAATACCACTAAGCCGTTGTACTAGATTCAAGGCTACCCGTTCGGCCATGAGGATTCCTACTACAGGTCCTTCCACCGTCGCAATCGGAGTCCTCGAAGGATAAGCCGTTCCTTCTGCAACGAGGGACGTGAGCACAATAGTGGGGTCTGCAAGTTGGAAAATGCGCGCCATAATGGGCAATCCAGCAATCACCCCTGGCTCCTTGAGCAGGATTGTTCCTTTCGTAGCAAGATTCGATCCAGAAAAAAGTCCCATGGTCGTCAAGTCTCCTCTCCCCCAATCTTCTTGGAGCCACTGGCGCAGGAGGGGGTCTAAAAGCAGAGGATGAGGAAGCATGAATAGTTCTGATAGATCACCTTTGACAGCCTACCCTGAGTCTGCAAAAAGAAGAATCTCACGCACTTGTCTTTAGCCTAGAAGACTCACTATAATGAGTGTGAACAACGCAGTTTACCTATATAAGGAGACAGCCATATGATGATCACACGTTGGAGTCCTTTCCAAGCGATTGACCGTGAAATAGCCCTGCTTAATCGGGCTTTGGGAAATTCGACATCGGCTCCTGAGAGCGTTTATCAACCTCCCATTGAAGTTCAGGAGGACGAAGCTAGCTATACCTTAAAAGTGGCGTTACCGGGAGTTCGAAGAGAAGAGATTGACGTCCAAGTTACTCCTGACGTTGTCTCGCTCACCGCTGAGCATCCTTACACCCAGGATGAACAGAAAGTCACGCATCGCAGTGAACTTTGGTATGGAAAATTTACCCGCCAGTTTACCCTTGCCCGCAAGGTTAATCCTGAACAGGTAACGGCTCAGTATGAAAATGGCATTCTAGAGCTGACCTTACCCAAAGTGATGAAGGCCCAAGCCGTAAAAGTCAATCTAGTGATGGATGCTCCAAAAGTTGAGCTGACAGACGCTCAACAAGAGAAATCGGCCCAATAACGGGACTTGTTACAACCTCTTCTCTTCAGCTCTCTTGGGATGAAACAGAGGCAAAAGAGGGAAGGCACATGAGATTGGAGAGTACAAGGGGCACGATGCGCGGAACATCGTGCCCCTATTTGTTATTTCTAAGCTTCCGCATCCTCTTCTGGTTCTGGAGTAGAAGGAGTTTCTTCTGCAACTGCTTCAACCTGTTCAACCGATTCAACCTCAGGTTCTGGCTGAATGGATACTACAGCTTCAGGTTTAGGCGCGGTGGCGGCAGGGCCAGACCCAGGTGTGCCGGGGTTCAAGGGACTTAATCCCAGCTCAATCATCAAACTACGAACCGTATTACTCGCTTCTAGTCCTTGGGTTTTATAGAGAGTGAAGCAGCGCTGCAAAAATAATATGGCTTCGCGTTTGTCAGACCAACGCTCATCTCCCTTTTTTTTGGAATAGAAGCTCTTGTATTCTTCAAGTACTGCCTCAGAACGCGTATCTCTGGCGACCAGCTTATATTCGCCTTTATTCTTTTGTTTAGAGACGCTGACGGGTACCAATGATATTTGATAACGGGGAAAAGAGACCATGATTCAACAATTCCAAATAACTTTCAAATAACTATGTTGTATCAGAAATAGTGAATGACATCGACTGCCCACCGGATTATTCGCCTGGAACAGCGGTCAATAAGTTCCTACCCCAGGAGAACGCTCATTCATTACGATTCAACCTGCGGACCCGGATTACGTCTGAGATCTTTTCTATTTGGGCTATTGTGTGACTGAGCTGGTCCTTGTTCGTCACTTCAATACACAGATCGATGGTGGCTGTCTGAGTGGAGTAGGTCTTTACCTGCGCTTTGCGGATATTGATACGCTCTCCCACCAAGCGGTCCAAAATGTCTTTCAGTACGCCCACTCGGTCAATAACTTCCACTTGGACATCCACGGCATAGGTCGTTGGTTTACCGGAGATATAGTTTCGATTCCACTGAACGGGAATCAACTGTTCGGAATTGACCTTATCCACATTCGAGCAATTTTGGCAGTGAATGGTGATCCCCCGTTCGCTAGAACGAGTGACTATCCCCACAATCGGGTCTCCAGGTAGTGGATTGCAACAACGGGCGAGATGAGAAACGATGCCCTCTACGCCAAGGATGGGCTGGTCATTGCGGAGTAGCGTGCGCGGGGTGGGTGGAAGGAGAGATGCCACTTGCTGTGGGGTGATACTGGCACGGTCAGATACTTCGCTAGCTTTCTTCTGTTGCTCCCTAATTTTGTCTTGCAGCTTATTGCAAACAGCGGCAACCGTTACTTCTCCGTAGCCCAGTGCCGCCAGCAAGTCATCAGAAGCCTGATAGTTCAAGCGTTCAGCAATACGCAGCATTTGTTCTGATTTCAGTAAACCTTCCAGGTGGGGGCGGCCCAACTCTTTCTCTAAAAGTTCTCGACCACGAGCAATATTTTCATCTCGGTGAGAACGCTTATACCACTGACGGATTCTATTTTTGGCAGAACTGGTGGTGACAATATTGATCCAGTCCAGATTGGGATGAGCATTCTTAGCCGTCAGGATTTGAATAATGTCGCCATTTTTCAGTTCCGTATCCAGGGTCACGAGCCGACCATTTACCTTGGCCCCCGTACATCGATTGCCCACTTCCGTATGGATGCGATAGGCAAAATCAATCGGGGTGGCACCACGAGGCAGCTCAATTACATCCCCTTTAGGCGTGAAGACATAAACCTCTGAAGCAAAGAGATTTTCTTTGAGCGATTGTAAGTACTCTTGAGAATCTTTGAGGTCTTCCTGCCAATCCAACAAGGACCTAAGCCAAGTGAAGCGCTCTTCTTCCGGTCCAACGGTGACCGAACCCGATTCTTTATATTTCCAGTGGGCCGCAACCCCGTATTCAGCGATGCGATGCATCTCAGCAGTACGAATCTGGACCTCTACGGGCGTCCCTTCGGAACCAATAACCGCGGTGTGCAAGGATTGATAACCATTGGGTTTCGGAAGCCCAATGTAGTCCTTAAAGCGACCAGGGATAGGCCGAAACTGATTATGCACTACGGATAGAGCTCGATAGCACTGATCCACCGATTGGACAATTACACGGACCGCAGAAACGTCATAGATTTCGTTAAATCCTTTTTGCTGGCGCTGCATCTTTTCGTAGATGCCCCAGAGATGCTTGGGTCTGCCTGTCACTTCTGCTTGCTCAATCCCAATAGCCACCAGGGACTCTTTCAGCGTGGCTACTACTTGTTGAATGAACTCTTCCCGTTCCGTGCGTTTGGTGGACACCAGGCTGCGAATTTCTTGGTAGGCTTCGGGCTGGAGATATTTGAAAGAGAGGTCTTCCAGTTCCCATTTGAATTGCCAGATCCCCAGGCGATTCGCTAAAGGAGCGAAGATATCCATAGTCTCGCGGGCAATGCGGCGCTGCTTCTCTGGAGAGAGGTATTCCAGGGTGCGCATATTGTGGAGACGGTCCGCTAACTTGACGACGATGACGCGGATATCTTTCGCCATCGCTAAGAACATACGCCGGAAACTCTCTGCCTGACGTTCCGTCTTGCTTTCAAAGCTAAATTTAGAAAGTTTTGTAACCCCTTCTACCAAATGACGAACCTCGACCCCAAACCGATTCTCTATCTCTTCCGGGGTAATTTCTGTATCTTCTAATAGATCATGAAGAAAACCTGCGGCAATCATGGCGGGATCGTCTCCTGCCAAATCTCGGAGCATGGTTGCTACTTGGATCGGATGAATAATGTAAGCTTCCCCAGAAGCCCTGACTTGCCCACGGTGTAGGTCATGAGCAAACTGGAACGCACGACACACCACATCATACTTTCCGCGATCGGCATCATGTTCGACGATGCACTGGGAAAGCCAAGGGGGGAGGTCAATCTTAGGGGTTGTGGAAACCATAGGTCGAGGTGATGTACCTCTAGTTTACTTTTCTTTATTGTGCGTTATGTTACTTTGATCTGCCTGTGTTCGTGCAAGAGATTGTGATTTTCTTAGGAATTTTCATATATCTCAGCGCACAGAGAAGCAATGCGAAACGTTACCATAGATAGTTAGAACAACGATGTATGCAACAGGGGAAAGAAACTTATGGTAGCCAGCAAAGGCTCAGGTTCTCGCGCCAGCGCCCAGGAAACCTTTGCTCAGATGGCCAAGGCTTCAGGGTTGAGGGGACGAATTCTTTTTACCTTGGGCATCGTGATTCTGGTTCAGCTCGGAAACCATGTTCCCTTGCCTGGAGTAGACACGAAAGCTTTTTCAGCAGCCCTTGAGAGCGGTGGTTTAGCAGCTCTGGCAGGTCTTTTGAGTATTTTTTCCAGAGGATTCAGCATTTTGGGCGTTTTTGCGCTGGGCATCATTCCTTACATCAACGCTTCGATTATTCTGCAGCTGCTTACTCCCGTCATTCCTCAATTGGAAAAACTCCAGAAGGATGAAGGAGAGCAAGGACGCAAACAGATTGCTCAGTACACTCGCTACCTGGCCCTAGTCTGGGGCATTATTCAAAGTATTGGGATTGCCTTTGCCCTCAAAAATATCCCTGGAGCCGTTCCTCCAGAGAACTTTACGCCTCTCTTCATTTTCCAGAGCATCGTAATCCTGACGGCTGGCTCTGTCTTGGTCATGTGGTTCAGTGAATTGATTACCGAGAAAGGGATTGGTAACGGAGCCTCGCTGATAATTTTCATAAACATCGTTGCTTCTTTACCTAGCTCCTTGAGCAAAACATCTGAACTCGTGCAGGCAGACAGTACCAAAATTGCAGGTGTCGTCATCCTGGTTATTGTCTTCCTCGCCATGATTGCAGCGATTGTTTTTGTCCAGGAAGGTCTGCGCAAGATCCCGATTCTCTCGGCTAAACGGCAAGTGGGACCTGGAGGTATGAACTTCAAAAAACAGGAAACCAGCTACCTGCCTCTGCGGGTCAATCAGGGCGGGGTGATGCCGATTATCTTTGCTTCTTCGCTCTTGATTCTCCCTATTTCTTTAGCCCAGTATGCCAACAATGAAATAACCACTCAGATTGCCAATGCTTTGAGTCCTTCAAGCTGGATTCACACGGTCCTCTATGTGGTCTTGATTGTTTTCTTTAGCTTTTTCTACTCGACGCTGGTTATCAACCCAGAAGACCTATCCAAAAACCTCAAGAAAATGGGGGCTTCTATCCCAGGGGTTCGTCCAGGAAAAAACACTTCTGACTATGTAGAACGGATCATTAACCGTTTGACGATCATTGGTGCGGTGTTCTTAGCTGCCGTAGCCTTAGTTCCGACTGCGGTAGAGCAATCCACAGGAATTACGACCTTTAATGGCTTGGGCGCTACTTCCCTCTTGATTCTGGTCGGGGTTGCTATCGATACGGCCAAACAGATTCAGACCTATGTGATTTCTCAGCGTTATGAAGGCATGGTGAAAAAGTAGATAACCCAAGTTGCGGGTTATTTTAGTCAAGAATAACAGGACTAGAGCAAGCACACGAATCATCCCGAACCGGCAACGGGCTGTTCCTCCGCGGTCATTTCAACGAAGTGATCCGCCACCCGGATTTTGCCTTTCAACGCTCCGGGGTGACGTTCGGTTTGCGGTTTGCTCATGATATTGCTGCCCTTAACGCTGGAACTGCACATCCTTAGGATTGAACTTTTGCTTCTTCAGTTCTTCAGTCAGAGTTAATTGGTTGTCCACTCGGTCTACGAACAACACGCCATCCAGGTGGTCTATTTCGTGCTGGATAACCCGAGCAAAAAGACCGGAAGCTTTGAGCCGTTGAGGCTTACCGTAAATATCTTTGAAACTGACAATGAGCTGGGCAGAACGTTGCACATCTCCAAAAACCTTGGGCACGCTCAAACACCCTTCCTGTCCAACTTCCAGATCTTTGGACAACTCGTGAATTTGGGGGTTGATCATGACAAAAGAGGGGTTAGCTGCTTCTTCCGGGTCGGTATCAATGACGATGATCCGCTTGTTAATCCCCGCCTGAGGTGCAGCCAATCCAATTCCGTCATAGCTGTACATTGTTTGAAGCATCTTGCGGGCAATCGAGCGAATTTCATCGTTGATGCTGGTGACATTTTTGCTGTTTTGGCGTAAAATCCGGTCCCCAAGCGTAAAAACTTCGTAAGGGGGCACTGCCAACTTTTCTTTGGAGACGATAGGAGCGAGGGGCATGACAGGAGATGTAATAATTCTTCTTTTATCTTAGCGCTACAGTCCCTAGGAGCACTAGGGGATGTTACTATCACCACATGACGATTGACCGCGATACTGTGCGTAAAGTGGCCCACCTGGCCCGCCTAGAGCTCTCTGAATCTGAAGAAGAGCTATTCACCGGGCAACTGAATGACATTTTGGGATACGTAGAAGAGCTTTCTGCGTTGGATACCAATGACGTGGAACCGACCACCAGAGCGATTGAAACCACCAATGTCGTCCGCGAAGATGAACTAACCCCTTGGCAAGGTTTAGAAGAAATCCTCCAAAATGCCCCAGACCGGGAAGACCAATTCTTTAAAGTCCCGAAAATCCTCTAGCACGTAAGCGGTTAACGCTACTTCAGCAGCGCAGTATGCCCTACATCATCGGTTTTGATCCTGGACGAGATAAATGTGGCATCGCAGTTGTGGATGCGGCGGCACCCCATCCGGTCCAGTATCGGCAGGTGGTAGCCGCAGACCAATCCCTAGAAGAGTTGCGAACTTTGCTCTCACGCTTTGAAGTCCATCAACTTTTGATTGGCAATCAAACTGGGTCCAAAGAATGGCAAGCTAAAATAGGCAATGCTTTTCCAGAACTATCGCTTGCGGTAGTCAATGAGCGTCATAGTTCGGAAGAAGCCCGTAAGCGCTATTGGGATTACTATCCAGCTCAGGGTTTAAATGCTTTGCTGCCCAAAGGAATGCGCACACCACCGACGCCTTACGATGACTTAGTGGCCTTGGTTTTGATCGAACGTTATTTGGGAACTTCTATTTCAGGTTCCTCTAAGGCTCTGTAGCCAAAGTGGGAGGCAACATATAAGTGCCTTCAAAAGCCAGAGGTTTGGTCTGCTTAGGATCTTTCGGCTTGACCTGAATCGTGATGCGATGGCGTCCTGGCTTGCCCTGCAATCCATAGACTTTGACCTTAGCCGTTGTGTCGTCTACGGTCTGTTCTGCCAAGACGAACTGGTCTCCCCCGGCTGGCACTGCACTCGCTCCCCCCGCCAAAGCTCGGGCCGCCGCAGAAACATCCACCCCATCGACAAAAACAGTTGGCTCTGTCCATAGAAAATCTTTCAGGGCTAAGGGCCTAGGATCAAAGATAAAGGTCAGCTCTGCCGGATTTTTCAGAATAGATCCAGAGGCTGGTTTGCTATCAATTGTTTGAGCAAAACTAGGGAGTGTATAGGATGCAGAAATCGTGAGTAGTAAAAACGCCGTAAAAAGTTTCATCGACCTCTCCGAATGATGAAAGGAGGAACAGGTTTTCCTAGGAAGACGCTCCAAGGGTGACGTCGGTGCCAAGATAGACCTACCCTCTGTCTTGAAATATACATTTTAATAGAAGGAAATCTCCAGCCTAGAATATGCACGAGAAACTAAAGAAATCTCCCGTTCCCAAAAGATAAATCGCTTTTGCTGTGCCGTAAGGCCATCGCCCAGCTTAAGATAACCCCGGATACGCTAAGGATAAAGTCGTGGCTCTATTTCCTGTAGAAATTTCCTGTGCAGAAGTTTTGTGTATTGGGAGCGAACTACTTCTTGGTCAGATCATCAATACCAATGCCACGTTTCTGGCGCAGGAGTTGGCGGGTCTTGGTATTCCCCATTTCCTCCAAACGGTTGTGGGGGACAACATTGGACGCATTCATCAAGTTCTAGACCAGATGAGGCAGAGAGGGCCGGGCGTGCTGATCACCACCGGAGGGCTAGGACCTACCCCCGATGACCTTACCCATGAGTCCTTGGCCTCTTACTTTGGAGTGCCGATGGTAGAACATCCAGAAATTGTGAAGGCTCTGGAGCTGCGGTACCAAAAACGCAATCGGGTCATGAGTCCCTCCAACCGCAAACAGGCTTCTTTTCCGGAAGGGGCCATGGTCTTGCCCAATCCAACCGGGACCGCACCGGGGATCATCTGGGAAGCCCGCCCTGATTTTGTGATTCTGACATTCCCTGGCGTGCCCAGCGAAATGAAAGCGATGTGGCAGCAAACGGCGGTCCCTTTTTTGACCCAACGCTATGGTCGTCGGGTTTTTTACAGTCAGACCTTGCTCTACTGGGGGATTGGTGAATCGGATCTAGCTGAAAAGGCCCAAATCTTTCTGGACCAGCAAAATCCAACGGTAGCCCCCTATGCCAGCATGGGGGTCGTCAAACTACGGGTGACGGCTTCCGCCCCAGACCGCAATCAGGCTAAAACCATCGCAGAACCAACCGTCCAGGCGCTAAAAGAATTGGGAGGTTCCTATTATTTTGGGGAGAATGAAGCCACGTTAGCTTCTGTCGTGGGCGAACTTTTAGCAAAACGAGGACAGACCTTAGCTGTAGCAGAATCCTGCACCGGAGGCTGGTTGGCAAAAACCCTCACCGATACGTCCGGGAGTTCTCGCTTTTTTGTCGGCGGGGTCATAGCTTACCATAACCAAATCAAAACCGAACAATTGGGCGTAGATTTCCAAGTTCTAGAAGAACAGGGCGCAGTCAGTAGCTCCGTTGCCCTCCAAATGGCGCAAGCCATCCGTAAAAATCTACACGCCGATTGGGGAATCGGGATCACAGGAGTATCGGGTCCAACCGGAGGCACGGAGGCTAAACCTGTTGGGTTAGTCCATATCGCGATTGTCGGCCCTGAAGTTGCAGAGACCTTCGAATATCGTTTTGGCGAAGACCGCAGCCGAGAATGGATCCGTTGGCTCAGCGTACAGTCGGCCCTAGACTGTATACGTCATTTTTTGTGAGCCATCTTTGGGCAACGGCTGTCTTAAATCTTGTCAGCGACCTCTCTTAGACCTCTCGTATTTATCCATAGGCATATACTTCTCAGGGGTTTTTTGTGAATATGATAAACATTGAACATAGAACAAATGGAGCTGCTACTATAGATTTATTAGGCACTCCGATATCTTAAAGAGGCTATTTCCCGTCATGCGAAAGGCAATCAAAAAAATTCTCGAAGCCATGGAGAAAATCTCCGAGCTTTTTGGTCCTCCTCCTCAGCCCGACCTTGTGCCCATTCCCGTGCCTGTCCGCGAACAATACCCTCGGCGGCGCTAATCGACTTTGTTATCCATACTGATCCTGCATGGCCCAAACTTAAACCTTTTGGGAGCGCGTGAGCCTGAGATTTATGGGTCAGTGACCCTGGCAAAAATAGAAGAACTCTTGAAGACGGATGCCCTTGAACTAGGGGTGTCCGTTGAATTTTTTCAGTCAAATCATGAGGGGGCGTTGATCGATACTATTCAGCAAGCCCTCAACCGCCACGATGGCATCGTATTCAACCCTGGCGGCTATACCCACACCAGTGTGGCCCTCCGGGACGCGATCAGCGGTGTAGGAGTTCCTTTGGTGGAAGTGCATTTGAGCAATATCCATAAGCGCGAATCCTTTCGCCATCGTTCATTTATCGCCCCCGTCGCGGTCGGACAGATTTCAGGTTTTGGGGCCGAAAGTTATCGCTTAGGTCTCCAGGCTTTAGTGCAGCACTTAGAAGTTTCTCAGAGGACGCCCCCTAAATCCCCCATCGCGTAAGCTTCCCGTTGGCAAAGCCTGCCGCAGGCATAGGGCATACTGAGGAACTTTGTAAACCGTAGACCATTCATACGAACCGGCATCCATAGGATAGAGGGAAGCCAAGGATGCTTCTCCCCCCAAGATTGGGCCGGGGGGGGGACCGTATATATAACGTCTCTCTACCCTACGGGAATTCCCAGGAATCGCCTACTTGGGCATAACCCTGTTGACCAAAGATCGCCGAGGGATGACGATAAAACTTAAACTCCAGCAAATTATGGAAGGGATCTTCCAGAAAGAACGTACGGTGCTCTAAAGGCAATCCCTCATAGCGTAATTTGGCCTCCTGATAGAAAGGTAGTCCTTTCTCTCGAACATGTTTGAGCAGGGCTTCCCAATCCGATTCATCACTGAAAATCAAGCCAAAATGCCGTGGATAGATGCCTTTTTGGGGAATAAGTGGCTCTTTTGTCACATGGGCGACCAACTGATGCCCATGCATATTGAAAATGACAGAATTGGTCGTTTCCCGCCCAATTTCACACCCTAAGTCATCAGCATAGAACTGCTTGGCTTGGGTAAGGTCACCAATGGGAAAGGCAAGATGAAAGAGTACCTGATGATGCATAACGGACCTAAATCGGTGGACAGTCATCTATTTCTATTGTCCTCTCTCTCTGCCAGAAGATTAAAGCAGTAAAAAATTTTTATGAAAGGCTTTGTGCCACACTCAGGCAGTGCACAAAATACTATCGCTGTCACGGGCGGTTACTGTAACTGTATGTGTAGAGCATCATGGGGTAAAAAGAACTATGGCAAAACTCGAACTCCGAGACCTCAATAAGACCTATACTCCCACCAGCGTTCCCGTTAAAGACCTGAGTTTGAGTGTGGAGGAAGGAGAATTTCTCACCTTACTGGGGCCTTCTGGCTGTGGCAAGTCTACGATTTTGCGCTTGATTGCCGGATTAGAACAGCCCACACGCGGACAAGTCATGATCCAGGGGCGCAATGTCAGTGGTCTGGAACCAGGGGAGCGCAATATTGCCATGGTCTTCCAGAGCTACGCACTCTATCCTCATATGACGGTGCAAGAAAACATTGCTTCTGGCTTAAAGCTGCGCAAACTTGCAGACAGCGAGATGCAACAACGGATTGCAGAAACCGCCAAATTTCTGGGCCTGGAAGACTTATTGGACCGTAAGCCCAGCCAGCTATCTGGAGGTCAAAGGCAGCGGGTAGCCGTCGCCCGTGCTTTGGTGCGTAGACCCGATGTATTTTTGTTGGATGAGCCCTTGAGCAACTTAGATGCCCTTTTACGAGAACGGGTACGGGCTGAGCTAAAACAACTCTTTTCTACTCAAAAAGCACCTGTGGTCTATGTTACTCATGATCAAACTGAAGCCATGACCTTATCTACCAAAGTAGCAGTTCTTTATGATGGCAATTTACAACAATTGGACACCCCTCAACGCATCTATACATGCCCAGCAAACCAGTTTGTCGCTGGGTTTATTGGCAGTCCTCAAATGAACTTACTCATGGTTCCTTGTGAAGGTGACTATGCCCTTCTTGCTGAAACCAAAATACCCCTTTCGACAGGAGCTAGAGGACACTCCAAAGTATTGCTTGGTATTCGTCCTGAGCATATACGACTTGCTCAGCCAGAAGATCTTAATTCAATCGAAGGAGCAGTCTATTTAGTGGAAAATTTGGGCATGCATAATTTACTGAGTGTCCGCCTAAAAAATCAGCCTAAGGAAGCCCTAAGAGTATTATTGCCAACTGAACAAATCTGGAGTGGAGAAATGATAAACTTAAGTTTTTCTGGGGAACACGTGCATTGGTTTGATGCTGATTCTGGCAAGCGTCTCTAACAGTTACAAACCACAAGATCCTCTCCCTTCACAGCCTCTGCTTTCCAGGGTAATCGCACCTAATTTTGTATAAATTGCACTTGACAAAAGTTGAAGGTCTAAGTTGAAAGAGTGGCCTGCCGTTGGGCGGGTGATTGGGGCACTGGAGCCCCGGGAGTTACAGCAACGCTTCTTCGCTTGGGTGAGCAGTATCACGGA
>JBAUTB010000230.1:0-9030 GCA_049582005.1 Gloeobacterales cyanobacterium
GGAGGTCTGGAAATGGGAGGCTGAGCATAACAAGGATCTCGGGGGCAAAAGAAGGAGGTAAGCCCTTTTCCCAAAATGACCAGTCGCATAGGGTAATGGAGCGCTGAGTCCCTGGAATTTTATCTAAGCTGACACGAGAACCAAATTGGGAAGCCAGGGCTGCTCCTATGCGTTTACGTAAACTGTAGTCCTGCAAGAGTACAACAACGGAGCCCTTAGCTTGCAAAGCAAGTATTTCAATCAATTGAGTACCCCATTCATAGAAAGGTAGTTCTCTGTTTCGGGGTGGAATCCATACTTGAAGCTCATCCTGGCAGTCTGACGGAAACTCTAGGCAGGTAAGTGCTTCTAGTCCCAGGCGCTGGCGATAGGTAGGTGCTGATTTTTGGGAGTCTAGAGCTTCACCAATCAGGACTACCGGGTGTTCAGACCAGAGCTTCTGTAGATAGGGGCGCACATCCATCGGGGCTGCTACCAGGGTAAATTGTCCGTGCTGACGATGGATTAAAGCCGACACTAAGTAATTAGGGTCTTCCAAGCATCTTTTGAAATCACTCCATGGCGCGTAGTCCAAAGAGGCCAGCAATTCCTTGAGTTGGGATTCTAAGGTGAGATCTAAACGCTGCTCCGGGCTCTTCCCTACGAATAGATACCGGGTGGCCGCAATAGTAAATTCAAGAACGTTTGAAGCAAGAGGTTCCCCCTGTTCTCGGAGATGCTGCCATTCTCCTGGTTCAATCTTGAAGGCTAAAGCTTTACGACTCCAGATCTCTAAGTCGTGAGCTTGGTCAAAAACCACAGGGATATGAAGAGGAAACTGTTTGGCATCATCGTGCAGCTGGTCTTTCAAAAAGGTCACAGGATCTACCAAAAGCACCCCTGCCCAGTCAGGACCAGGCCAAGAGTTGCCAGCGAGGATAGGCTTACTGAACCCTGCTAGCTCCTGAAGACGCGGAAGGTCTACGTTGAGCAACTCATTCTGAACAATGGGGGGCACACATAGGATTATAGGCTGGGGCCAACTTAGGGCAGGAAATAGATAACTCAAGCGATAAGCATCTATCCCCTGCGCTCCACTGACCTGGATAAGAGCGCTCCGCCCAGTCGCTAAAGCACGAGCCACTAAGCGAGCCATCGTTAGTTGGTGAGGCCATGAATTCTGGTCTGGCTGATGCCGCAATATACCCCGCAACTGCTGATGAACTCTAGTTGCTATGGAAACTTCAGGGTCTACGGTTATTCTCCAGTCTTCCCTTCAGTATAGGCGTCCTACTATTTATAAGTTTATAAGTCTCGTAAGTCTCGGGACTGCTCTTCGCGAGAAGTAAACTTGATGTAATAGGCCGTAGTCTCCCCTTCCATTTCAGGATGAGGCATATATTGGGGTTTAGCTTGGGGTTTTTGTTTAGGACTAACCACTGAAAACCCTTTTCCCATCAGAAAAAAAGCAGCGACGCCTAGGCCCGCAAAGGCCACCAAATACAGGAATGCAAACATTGGGTTTTCCCTACGCCTTAGTGTAAACATATTATCGAAAGAGGGGTAATAGGGAACCTCGTATTTTCCTCAGTCAAAGATTCAAGGGTGATCCCCGTATCTATACTTGTACTTTATTTGTCTTTTCTTCTTTCCCCAAACCCCAAAAACCCTGATATTTCTTAACGCGAATATCTCCTAAAACAGAGGTTTGACAAGCTAAACGGCGATTTTTGAGCAAAGGAGCGCGAAGCTGTTCCATGGGCGAAGGCTCACTCACGGCGCCTTCGATTTCTACGGCACAGGTACCACACGTACCTAAACCTTGGCAGTTAATGACTTTAGCCCCTCCATTATAAAGGCCTACTTTATTTTCGAGTAGCACCCTACGGAGGTTATCCCCTCGGTTACAGGAAACTTTCTGGTTAAATATACGAATGGTTGGCATAGTAATTATTTAGGGATACTTCCCTAGATCATGGCATAGGTATTTTAAAATGTAATAGAAATTTACGTTTCCGCTGGCTCTGGAATCCATCGCTTCAGTACGATGGAAAGTTCTTCTAGTTTTACGGGCTTGGCGATAAAGTCATCCATCCCTGCTTGTAGACAGTTTTCGCGCTCGTTATACATGACACTGGCCGTCATCGCCACGATGATTGTGCGGCGGTCAGCGCCTTCCCGTTTACGGATTTCAGCGGTTGCCTCAAATCCATCCATTTCTGGCATATGGCAATCCATCAGCACTAAGGCGTAGGGAGTATGAGCCAGAGCTTCTAGCACTTCGAACCCATTGGCAACCACATCACATCGATAGCCTAGTCTTTCTAGTTGGCGTACCGCTACTCGTTGATTGATCACATTGTCTTCGACCACAAGAATGAGGTTCTGGGAAAGACATTTGCCCGGTCTTTCGGGAAATACTTCTTCGGGAGGAGTAGCTATAGGCAAGGCATCATAGGGTGCAGACACATTGGTATACCCCAGCGATTGAACCAATGCATTAAACAATTGGGATTGACGCACAGGTTTGGTCAGATAGGTAGCAATCCCGGCTTGCTTCATGACCTCCAAGTCTCCTCGTTCGCGATAAGAGGCGAGCAGAACCAGAGGGATTTCATTCAGGGCTGGGTCTGCCTGGATGAGGTGTGCCAATTGGATACCATCGGGCATCATCAAATCCAAAATAAGCAAGTCATAGGGAAATTTGGAAGTCTGCAACCGCTCTAATGCTTGGAGACCACTTTCTGCTTCATCAGAATACATTTCCCAATAAGTCAGCTGATGGGCCAGAATTTTACGGTTTGTTGGATTGTCATCAACAACAAGCACGCGCAAACCCTTGAACCCTATATCGGGGGAAGGAATGGGTATCAGTGGCGTTGCAGACTGTTTTTCCAGAAGAAGCGTAAACCAAAATGTGGTGCCATGCCCAAGAACACTTTCAACACCAATCTCTCCTCCCATCAAATCTACAAGTTGTTTAGAAATGGCCAGTCCTAGTCCAGTTCCACCATATCTACGAGTGGTTGAACTATCTGCCTGAGAAAATGGTTTGAATAAGCGTTTCTGCTCTACAGGGCTAATGCCAATTCCTGTATCTTTAACTTCAAAACGCACAACAACTTGATGCTCAGTTTCTTCGACCAGCTTTACGGAAAGGATAACATCTCCTTCTTTCGTGAATTTGATAGCATTATTGAGCAAATTGATAAGAACTTGACAGATTCGCCCAGGATCTCCTTTGAGCTTATTGGGCACATTGCGATAGACCAAACAACCTAGTTCTAACCCTTTACTAGAAGCGCGCTCAGCCAGCAATGATGTTACATCCTCAACTGCTCGGCTGAGGTCGAAATCAATATTTTCGACCTCAAGCTTGCCTGCTTCCATCTTGGAAAAATCTAGAATGTCATTAATCACGGTGAGTAAAGCCTCCCCGGAATATCGGACTGTCTCGACATACTCTCGTTGCTCTGTGGTAAGCTCAGTTTCTAATAGTAAACCAGACATACCAATTACGGCATTCATCGGAGTGCGAATTTCATGACTCATATTGGCAAGGAATTGAGCTTTAATGCGTGCTCCTTCCAATGCCTCTTCTCTCGCGGCAATAAGTTCTCGTTCTAGTTGTTTGCGCTTTGTGATATCCCGGATAATTGCAAGGACTTCATCTTCTCCACTAACCACAATACGTGCTTCATAATCGTGCATCCTATCTTTTAGGGAAAGCTGATAATCAAAAATTTGGGTTTTACCCGTGCTTAAGGCTTGATCTACCGCATTCATCATGCCTTGGGCTACTTCCACAGGTAATGCATCGTATACACTTTCCCCGAGAAATAAACGGGAGCGAGAGATTCCTTGGCCTGCCTTTGTATTAGCACCCAAGAAATCTATATACTTGCCCTCTTTACTAATACCCAGCATCAAGTCCGGAATTGCATTCAAAAATGCCTTATCCCTAGCTTCAATTTTACGCAAAGCTTCTTCTGCTCTTTTGCGTTCGGTGATATCTCGATAGTTAACCACTACTCCTTGAAAACTAGAGTCTTCAATATAGCTGTTTGCAATAGCTTCTAAATATCGCCAAGATCCATCGATACAAAGGCACCGAAACTCCACTGTAATCGGAATACCCATTTGCTGAATCGCAGTGGGAAATATAGATTGCACAGTTGGAAAATCTTCTGGATGCACATAGGCAAACATATTTTTGCCTATTAAATCTTCCGGCTGATATCCCAAAATTCTTTTAATGGATGGACTGCCATATTGTATTGTCCCATCTTCTTTTAGAATAGTAATAATGTCTGAGGAGTTTTGGACGAGAGAACGGAATCGCTCCTCACTTTCAGCAAGCTTTTTAATTGCTTTTTTTCTATCATTAATACTGAGCACACTTAAACAAACGCCAATAATTTTACTTCCCTCAAAAACGGGACTGTAGTCAAACTCAAACCAGTAAGTTTCCCCTGTAGAAGAAGCTACTTCTCGCTCAAATTTGACAGATACACCACGCAGAGCACTATCAAAATCTCTATTGAAATCATCTAAATCAGAATCAGCTACAAAATTGTAGATAGAATCACCTTCTTGCAGTTTCCTGTTATAAACTAAATTTGCTCTCTTATTAGCTATTTTATTAAATGCTTGAATTTTACGCTCTCTATCAATCAGAATAAATGATAGAGAACTGTTGTCAAATATTGCTTCTAAATTAGCTTGTAAACGATTAAAGGCTTGTTCTTTCCTTGCTATTTGATAAGCAAATTGATCAAGAGATATTCTTTGTTCTATCTGACCCATAATAATAGCAGCAAAGTCTTCCAGGTATGTTTGTTCTTTAGGAGATAGGCTGCGTGGTTTTTGATCAGCAATGGAGAAGGTTCCAAGGTTATATCCATCTTTCGTGCACAAGAGAGCTCCGGCATAAAAGCGGATTTTGGGCTCTTCCACCACTAGGGGATTGTCTACAAAGCGAGGATCAAGATGGGTATCAGGGATAATCAGTGTTTCTGTTGACAAAATAGCGTAGGCGCAAAAAGCCAGATCACGTTCCATTTCACTGATCCCTAAACCCCAGTGAGACTTAAACCACTGGCGGTTTTCGTCAGTTAGGCTTATCAATGCAATGGGAACTGAGAATAACCGAGCAGCAAGAGCTGTAACGCGATCGAAAGCTTCTTCTGGCGCTGTGTCCAAGATATTGTAGCGGTGGAGGGCGGATAGCCTTTCCAACTCATTCTTTGGGCGGGGCGCAAGAGACATTTACAATATCTCGATATATAACGTAGTAGCCTGATAAATGTAATTTATAACGTTGTAGCCTCATTAAGTAGTAGCGTCAAGTCATAGTGCTTGCAAACATACCTGATTTTTTACATGCCCATAGGACAGAGCCAACCTTTTCAAGCATCACAACCATCAAGCTTGACAGAATGAACATATGGAGGACGCCCCCCAGGACCACGATTGGGAGAACCGGATTCGTTGTAGCGTGATGGCCAAATTTGCCAGGGTTCTAAATCTAAAACTTTGGCGATAATGCGCTCCATTCTAGGCCAAGGATAGTACAAGGCTTTTGCAGCGCTTCCTCGCTTGTACCCATGTGCCCTAGACAACTTTGAGAGCGACCATCCTCGCTTCTCTAAGGCCGCCTTGACATCAGCAGGGTGCCAATCTTCAGAAACTGCCTCTTGCTCACTTTCTTTGTTCGTCATGAATAGATTCTATAATCCTCACCCCTGAAATCCTACTTCCATTTGGAGTCTTTTAAATATTCGATTAGATTCTATGTGAAGGGAGTAAAGTATAAAACTAACCTTCTGACTAGGGGACGTTGTTGTAGCAAACCTCATACCAAAGCCGTACATGACGGAATCTATGTTCTGAAAATTGAGAATGTATTGTTGATCAAACGTCTGCAACGGATTGCGCCAGATGCGATCAGGGGGAGTAGTGACCATGCCGCCGATGAGGCTGGGAGGCTGAGTGTATCTGAGTTAGCTGAAAAGTCATTCATCGTGGGCAAGGTAGTACGCGCTTGTCATAGACTCTAGGCCAACATCGCTTTGCCAAGAGTTTGGAAGGCATCTTCCACACCAAGTCCAGTCTTTGCACTCCCCTGCATAACGGTCCATCCCCTCTCCGTAAGTTGGTTGGTCATCTCGGGAGTAACTTCCCACTGCTCTTCTAAATCGGATTTGTTAATCATTAAAATAAAGGGCACTGGACCTAGAACTCCTTCTACTTTTGCTTGCAGGCTTATCGCTTTGTTGAGGGTTTCTTGTCTCGTCCCATCAACCACTAAGATATAACCCGCAGCACCTTGTAGATAGGTAGATGTAATCTTTTCAAATTCCTCTTCTTCAGAGATATCCCAGAGCATTAAATTAACCTCTTGTTCCCCTACTATTATGCTTTTCTTATCGATTTTGACACCGATGGTGGCATGGTAAATATCCGAGAAAATGCTCCTAACAAAGCGACTTATTAAGCTGGTTTTCCCAACCCTAGAAGCACCTACCATACATATTTTTTTCTGAATCATGACTGCCCGTCAAACCGTACGAAGTTGTTGAACTATAACAGTAGGTATATATCATTAGAAACAGGTGATTATACTGTTATCCTGGACGCAGGCGCACCCACTACCCTGGCGCGCCCACAGCAAAGTCCATTAGGTAGCTTTCAAGTCCTCCTGAAAATGTGTGACCCCAGGTAAAAGGTGTACTAATTTTCGCGCTTCTGTGATCCAGGACTGGCTAGCAGAACCCTCAGCATAGAGTGTACCGTTTTGAACGCGTAATATAACAGTAGCTGGGGGTTGAAGCAAATCTTGAGCTCTGGTAAGCACAAAAGCTGGATCAGAAGACTGATAAAGCTCCCATCGACTACGGACAGAGGCTGGGTCCAGATTACTCTCCTGAAAGAGAAGCTCCGGGTCGATGGCTAAGGGATCCCTTAGTCCCGTAATCCTATATTTCCCTTGTTCCTTACCAGCGGTAATAACGACAAGGCCAGGTTGCATTTTTAGTTTTTCCACATAGTGAGTCCATTTTTGCTCTTGCTGAATGGCAAAAAATAGCCAGATTCCCCCTCCAATTAGCAAAATACTGGGCAGCAGCCATAAGAGTGGGGAAGATTTTTTTGCTTGCGGTCGTTGTTGAACTTGTTTGAGGCACATTTCAAGCGTGGGCTTACTGTCTTCAAAAGGGGCACTATCTCCTTGAAATGAGGCTAGATTACTCCTCTGTTCAAAATGAATGGTCTCTAGAGCATCTTGAAAAATCAGTCTTAATGTCTCTGGAGCAGTTCCTCGAATAACCCCTGCCAGCAGCGCTTCGGGACCTTGTTCAATCCATACCGTGAGTTCGCCTACCTGCATGGTCCCCAAAGTATCTTCTGGCTGGACGCCAAAGGAATCCCTTACAAAAGCTTGGATAGCCGTTAACATACTGGAAACCATGTCTGCATCTTGACTAGTCACCGCTTCGGCTACTACCTGCTGGAGGAGTAAACCTGTTTTCCGGTGAATCAAAAAAACCTGTTCGACACGGTAGCGTAAGGTTCTGAGCAGGACAATCTCTGCAAAGGGCTTGCCTGTTCTAAAAGCTTCTAAACGCCATTGCAGACCTTGGAGCGAGAAGCTGGAATCTAGAGTTTCATTCAAGGACTGGAGCAAATTCTGAATAGCATTGGTAATGGCCCTACGAATGGCCGGACCGATAATGGGAAAAATGGCATCCGTTAGAATTCTGGGATTTTTTTGGACAGAAATTTGAAGCGCTTCTTCAACCGTAGGTATTAAGGCTTTGGTAAGTTGCTTATCTTGCGCACTCTTTAGAAGAATCGATTCTGGTAAAACACGACTTACGTCTTCGGTAAACTGCTTGGGGTCATCAAAACGCTGCTGCAGGGCATCGAGTTTGTCTTGCTCAGGGCGCAAAAGCATATTACGCAGTTGGGCTAGTTCATCCTGAACTTCCTGGTGATTGGGGTTATTCTCTGGGACTTCACGGGGGAAGTCAGCCATTACCATCCCTCGCTCTTTACCTGTTTACCTATTCAGTAGGCAGGGTGAATTCATGATTAAGTCGCATGGCCATTTCTGTAAACAGGGAAGCCAGCGTGGCTCGGTCTGTTTTCTCCGTGCGTAACTCAACGGCCTCTTGCTCAAGCATCGATAAAATTTCCAGATACTTCTGTTGAATCTCATCACTTAAATTTTTGGATTGATCGAGCAACTGCTGGCGGAGTTCTCTTTGGTTTCTGGTACTTTGGTCATCCAGATGACTAACTCTTCGGTCTAAAGACTTCACCGTATTTCTTAGTTCTTGGGAGAGTTCCTGGTTGGCGTCTCTGGTTATCTCGCGCGCAGCTTCAATGCTTTCCTCTTGTGCTACTCGAATCCGCTCGGCTAAAGATTCCACCTCCCGTTGCATAAAAAGTTCTAACGTCTCTAGCCGCTTGCGGGTTTCATCCTTTATGTTGGCGCATTCTTTCAGCAATCGGTCTTCCAATCGAGAGAATCTTTTTTCATAATCTCGCATCTGGGAACCAAAGAGAATTTCTCTGATTTTGTCGATGTTGCCGCCGCCAGTTAAATCTCCACTGGTTAATTGTGGTGCTTGAGAAGCTTCTGTCATATTTGCTTGGGGCCCATTTGTAGTCTGGTTTTCGTCAGTTATACCCATGAACAACCTCCTGCAAAGGTTGGGTTAGTTCTCAGAAATTGTACCAACTTTCTAGCTAAACAGAAGTCTGATCGATGACTTGAAATTGAGGCAGCATCAGTCAGCTAAAAAAATCTCCCGAGTGCGAACACTCGGAAGAGAAGTTTAATTTATACGGCTAAGCTATCCGATGAAGGACCCGTCACGAGATAGGGTCTTGGAGCAGCACTGCAGTAGCGGTAGTCGATGAACGTTTACGGCGACGTCCGGATTCTATTTCCACATCCGTTGTGTCAACGGTTTCAACAGGAAGGAACATGGCTGAGTTTGGTTTCTCTGGGCGGGATGAAGATTCACAAACTTGCAGTAAAACCAG
>JBAUTB010000231.1:0-20179 GCA_049582005.1 Gloeobacterales cyanobacterium
GGATTACCCTAAGTCAGATTGGCATTCAGCGTAAGATGAGCATTACCAGCTCTATGCAACAAAAGGCTGTAGAAAACAGCGTTGGATTTAAGGGGATCTAGTACTTTCTGTTTGAATTCTTGGGAAGTACCCCCATCTCTCGCTTCAGGAAAAGAACGTTTTCAGTGCTATGGAGAGGGAGGAAAGGTTTTCGCTATCGTTGAGTTAGCCGTTCTGGTATTCACCTATGCGTGCAATGGTACTGGAAGCACCTAATCAGCCCCTACGGGCGATGGAGATACCGATACCCAGCCCCAGCCCTACCCAGGTTTTGATTCACATTCATACCTGTGGTGTCTGTCGGACAGACCTTCATGTAGTAGATGGAGAACTGACTGAGCCCAAACTTCCCTTGATTCCTGGACACCAAATCGTGGGTACCGTGGTAGCGATGGGAGAGCGTGTAGAACGGTTTACAGTTGGAGAACGGGTAGGCGTTCCCTGGCTTGGGTCTACCTGTCATCAGTGCCGTTATTGTCAAAGCAGACGCGAAAATCTCTGTGACCAAGCCCAATTTACGGGCTATCAATTGGATGGAGGTTATGCCGAATATACTGTGGCTGAGGAGCCCTTTTGCTTTACGATTCCGGCGGACTACCCTGACCTGCAAGCAGCTCCGCTCCTATGTGCTGGGCTAATTGGCTATCGTGCTTTCAAGATGACCGCAGATGCTGAACGGCTCGGTTTCTATGGCTTTGGTGCGGCTGCCCATATTCTAATTCAGGTAGCCCGTTATCAGGGGCGTCAGGTCTTTGCCTTTACGCGACCGGGAGATCGGGAAGGGCAACAGTTTGCCCGTGACATGGGAGCCGTGTGGACCGGTGACAGTGATGGACCCCCGCCTGAAGCATTGGATGCGGCCATTATTTTTGCTCCTGCGGGGGAACTGGTTCCTAAGGCGCTACACGCTGTAGCTAAAGGAGGTACGGTCGTCTGTGCGGGGATTCATATGAGCGACATTCCCTCCTTTCCCTATGAGATCCTCTGGGGAGAGCGCGTCCTGCGGTCTGTAGCCAATCTGACCCGTCAGGATGGAGAAGAATTTCTAACCCTGGCTCCTCAAATTCCTATCCAGACCACAGTAGAACCTTTTCCTTTGAGCCAAGCGAACGAAGCTCTGGAGGCTCTCCGGAGCGGAAAAATCCAGGGTGCGGCCGTTTTGGTGGTGTAGGCTCTCCCTCAGCCTGCCATGCTAGGCAATTCTGGCTAAAAGCATTCCCTCTCCGACCATAGGCTGTTTGCGTAAACTCAGAAGTACGCCATCTACCGGACTGAATGTTTGGTCTAAAACTTGACCGGATTGGACATCTACGGTTTCTCCTAAATAGGAGCCCTTTTTAACAGGCTCACCCAGCCTACCTTGGGATAGGAACAAGCCCGCCCGTCGGCTCAGCACCGGGGTAATACTCTGCACCTGTCTGCCCTCTGCTTGAGGCGCGGGATCTTCTAGGGGAGGACCGTGGAGAATTTCCAAATGGAATAGAAGCTTGAGTAATGCTCTGAAGAGCCGGCTTCCCTGCTTGATATCTAGATCGGGTCCTCCGCAGAGCACTATATTTTCAATGCCATGTTGATGGAGACAGTACTGCAACGTCCCTTCCACCGTTCCGGGCACTTCCAAATAACGAGTACTGGGTTCCTGAAAAGATTGATACCAAATGACGGGTAGGCCCATCTTGCTCATGCCTCGCTGTAGCCAGGTCTCTCTTGAGTAGCTCCGTACATGCAGCAGTTCATGCATGGCAACACCATTATGCAAGTCCATTGTCAGGAGCGAGGGTTTGAGGGCATCAAAAATCCAGTGGGCAATACGCTGGCTGGCTTCACCTGCCTGATAGCCAGGAAAGATCCGGTTGATATCGGTAAAATCTGAAGGCCAGAACCGTTCTCCGATTAAGGCTCCTAAAGGGTTGGCACATCCTACAATGCGGATGCGTCCTCTGAGTTGATAGGTCGATTGTTCAATAGACTCTAGCCATTGAATCAAGCGGTAAACCACATACAACCCCAGGTATTCATCTCCATGAATGCCTGCGATGATACTTACTAAATTCCCCCCCTGACCATAGTCTCGCTGTAAGAGCTGGATGGGGCCCCCCGCTGGGAGACTTAGGGTACCAAGAACCGATAAACGGACCATAAACTCAGGCTAATTACTACGTACTGCTCTTTTAGTGTATGGAAACTGTGGTACAAGTTTTCATGTTCTGCACATAAGATTTATTTTTCTATCAGACACTTAGGGAGTCGAAACCCAACTTTAACTCTTTAGCTTTCGGTCAAAATCATCCATATCTAAATCTTTCTGGTCAAGCATATCGCGGTCTGTAGAGTAAATAACATCCTCTTTGCCAATCACTTGCTTCCTGGTAAATTGCTTTGCCCACGCTATTTTCTTCTGCAACTTCGCATCAGGGGATTTCAATACTTTGACGCGATTTGCCCGAAAGGCATTGCGTTTCTCAAGGGCGATATTCTTACTTCCTAGAGTGAAATAACGATAGGCGGGGATTGCTAAGAACAAAGTTCCATAGGCTAACAGGAAGGGCATAATTGCTTCGACCCAGCCTAAGTACCCCCCCAATTCTGCAGGGATTTGGTCCAACTGAAAGGCTAAAAACCAAGCGCCCAGGAAGTTGGCAACGCCAAGCAGCCCAGCCCAGAGGAGCGTCGTTCCATCAGCTTCGCTAAATTTCCAGGGCTTTTCTACTAGCGATTCTGTGGTGCCACTTTCATAGGACTCGTTAGCACTGACTTGAAGCTGTGGGAATACATAAACTAATTCCCCGGTATCACTGACTTGGGGTTGCCCATCAAACTTTACTAAAGCAGGAAGGACGTAGTCTTCTTGTTCGTTGTAAGGGCCTTCTAAATAAGGGGCTAATTGCTCAGCGGTAACCACTCCTTGTTCCTGGCGAATTTTGCGACCAATTAAACGCCAGCGGCGCTCTTCCAAATCTCGATTAGGGTCGCCCTCTCCAAAAATGAAAGAGAAAACTCCTTCCAGAAAGCCCATTTTTTCGCCGCGACGACGACGCTTTTCCCGATAGTCATAGGGATCGCCCCAGTAGAAAATGTAAGGGTTCCAGAAATAGCCAAATCCACCGCCCCCAAAGGAAAATCCATCATCTCTGCGGTCGTTGTCATTACGGTTGCTATTAGCTGCTATGTACAGGGCAATCAGGGCAACCACAATAATCAGAATAGAAATAACTAAAACGATGCCAAAACTAATCCGCACTACATAGAAGAGTGTGCCTTTAATGCTGTTCCAAAAACTGAGTAATTGCTCTTTAAGTTGCTTTTGCTCAAGGATCTGCTTCCACTGAGGAGAAAACTCGTAGATCACTTCTCCTTGCTCACTGACCTGGAGGTGCCCCTGGGTGTCCCGCGCTAAAAGAGTTAATTCACGACGAGCGTCCGCCAAGGGGACCCCCGACTCTGCCGCGACTTCCCCAATCGTCACCCGATAGTTGCGTTGGGCCGCTACATTCATCAGTCGCTCGCGCACATCACTCATGCAAAACCCCTGGAAGTTATCTATTCTTACTCCACTATCCCCATTAAAGATTTTTTTGGACAAGTCTGCCAGATACTCTCTAATGCTGAATTGTTTTTGGGATCTCCGGGGCCTAGACTTTTTGGTAGAAAATACCTGAATCCGAATCCATCTATTTCCGGTGTCCCCTGGGTTGGGGTCCTGAATTTTCTGTGCCAACTTCCCTGCTGAGGCGGTTCTGTGCTTAATAGAAAAGGTGACTCCATAAAACTGAAGTACTTTCTGTTACCTTGAGGGCATGGAAACTCCCCTCATTGCCTTTCACCTCTTGGTGGCTGCTGCTTGGTCGGATGGACAGCTCCATCCAGCGGAAGAATTGGTTCTGGCTCGCTATCTCCAGCGCCTTCCGGTAGATGATCTGGAGAAGCGTAAGCTCATCGACTATTTGACCTTAAAACCGGCTACGGATACCAGCCATCTCTGGATAGAGCAATTTAAGGCTAGCCATGCCACAGACCCTGAACGCAAGGAACTGATGAATGCCCTGAAATTGTTGCTGGCGGCGGATGGTCGAGTGACGGAAGCAGAAGCCAAATTGTTAGCTGAATTAAAAGAAGCGCTGAAAGAACATCACGATACTCCGGCTCTGCTCAGTCGGGTTAAATCCTGGTTCAAGAAGGTGACGGGTTCTTGATAAATGCTTGGCTGTCTAGCTAACGTACGCGTACAGAGGCCGCTCCGTAAGTAATCCCGCCTCCCAAGGCACACAATAGAATCCGTTGACCTGACTTCAGTTTGTCACTCTCCAGCAGTTCTGACAGTGCCAGCGGGATGCTGGCAGAAGATGTATTGCCGCGATAGGCAATATTGGAGAATACTTTCTGTTCGTTGATGGCGAGTCGGCGGGCGATCGCTTGGATGATCCGGCCATTGGCTTGGTGGGGGACTAGCCAATCCACTTCGTCCCAGGTGTAGTTGAGTTTCTGGCTGAGGTCCTCGCAAATTTCTCCCATCAAGGTGACCGCCGTGCGGAAGGTGCGTGCCCCTTGCATGTGGATAAAATCTGATTCCAGGACCATGGTCCTTTCGTTGTCCGGACGGGCGCGCATCAGCACATCTTCTAATTCCAGTCGTCTGGGATAATCCTCTTTCCCAGGTCCTTGCCCCGTGAGTACACAGGCTACAGCTCCATCCCCGAAGATAATGGCGGTATCGGGGTCCATCGGATTGACCACTTTGCTCATTTTCTCTGCGGTCACCAGCAAAATGCGCTGATCGGGATTTACTTTCAAGTATTGCTGGGCCACGGATAGGCCATAGATAAAGCCAGAACAAGCGGCACTTAGATCAAATGCAGGGCAGGAGCCACTATCGAGTCCCTGTTTCAGACGACAAGCTACCGAAGGAATGACTCCATCCGCAGAAGTGGTGGAGACGAGAATCAAGTCCAGGTCTCGAGCGTTCAGGCCTATTTGCTCAAGGGCACGCTCGGCTGCCCACAAACCCATATCAGAGGTATCAACATCACGGGGGGCCAGCCGACGTTCCAAGATACCGGTGCGCTGTTCAATCCATTCTTCCGTAATCACCCCACCCAAACGTCCTGCCAATTCCTGATTGTTCACGACTCCCTCGGGGAGATAGGTGGCAATCGAGACGATGGAGGGAACGAGGACCTGATCTAGAACCTTTGGAGCCTTAGAAGTGACCACTGCCGATTCAGGGGCTACAGGCTGAAGAGGGACAGCCCCCGCTGCAGTGATTAGGGCCTGTGGCGCAGAGGTCGTCAAGTAAGCGACGGTATCTCCGACATAAATATCTTGACCCGGTGCCACCAATAGTTCTGCGATATAACCATCAGAGGTGGCTTCCAGCTCGAAAAGGGCCTTGTCGCCCTGTAGATCCGCGATATGCTGTCCCTCTTCTACTTTTTCGCCAAGGGCGACCACCCAGTTGAGCAAGGTGGCTGCTTCATCCGTAGGCGCGACTCTCGGCACTACGACCGCGATGCGTTCAATGTGTTCATCCTGCTTGGCTTCATACGCTATCGCAGCGGCCTGGACTACAGGCATGGCAGGGATAACCTGGGCTTGGGCTGGTTCATAAATGACCCGGCCCAGAACTTGTTGGGCTGCCGACACAATCTTCTCAACGGAAGGCAGTTGGGCGAGTTGCGATCCCATGTTATAGGCGATGTGGGTATCGCTACGGGTGACCCGTGCGCCTTGAAAACCAGAGCCTAAACGTTCATGGAGTTCTGCCAAAATTTCAGCGCCTAACCCTGCTGTTCGGCTATCTTCATGAACCACCACCAGCCTGCCGGTGCGCCGTGCCCGCTCAGACAGGAACTCCATCGGTAAGGGGCTCAGAGATGTGATTTCCAGCACTTCTACGTCTACCTTTTGTTCGGCTAAACGGGTCGCCGCTTCCTTACACAGGTCTACCGTTCCTCCCCAACCGACTAACGTAAGGTCTTTCCCTTCGCGGTGAATCCGATGGTCGACCGAGGGTGTCCCGCTCAGATCGGCGAGTGGATAACGGCGGTTGAGCAGAATTTTGGGATACAAATAAACCGTAGGTCGTTCGCTATGGAAGGCCTGCAATAAGGTTTGGACGGCATCTTCAGGATGAGCTGGCATTACCACATCGATGCCGGGAATATGGGCCAGGGTTCCTTCTCCCGTCTGACTATGCCACGGTCCCATTCCTGCGCGATAGGCTCCCACAGGGGCCAAAATCAAGAGAGGCGCTTGCCATTCCCCTTTCGACCGCCAATAGAAGGTACTCATCTCAGAGAAAATTTGATTGAGGCCCGGCCCCATAAAATCAATAAATTGCAAAAAGCAAATTGGACGCTCTCCCGCTAAAGCACGGCCAATACCCGTTCCTAGAATCGTCGCTTCGGCTAAGGGGCTATTCTCAACCCTGCCAGGAAACTGAGTGCTCAGACCCCGGGTGACCCCGAATACATCTCCTTTTGGGTCTTCAATATCTTGACCAAAGAGAAATACTCTAGAGTCCGTTTCTAGCAAATAGTGCAGCGTATTGTTTAGGGCTCTGCGCAGGGTAATGCTGCCTGCATCGATGGTCGAGTCGCTCTCAAGATTAGCGGTCCTGTGCAGAAGAGGTTTGAGATCTAAAGACAGGGGTGGTTTCTTGGCGGGAAAAACGTCCGTTTCTCTGGCCGGGTCCGGATCGGGTAGAGATTCGGCTAAAGTCGCGGCTTTCTCAATCTCTGCTTGGACTTCAGTTTGTATGTTCTGCCAATCTTGCTGGCTGATTAGATTTTGCTCAAGGCAAAAGCGAGCAAAAATCGCTAGGGGGTCCTTCTGGGTAGCCTGGAGCAGTTCTTCTTGAGAACGGTATACCCCTTGGTCATCAGAACTGGTATGGCTAGAGAGTCGTTCCAAGATCAGTACGATGATGGTGGGCTTGCGTTCATGGCGGGCACGCTGGACGGCTTGCTGGCTGGCTTGATAGACGGCCCAAGGGTCAGAGCCATCAACGCGGATGATCGGAGTCCCCAGAAATTCTGCTGCTTCCTTCCCGATCGTCCAAAAAGTCTTGCCACGGGTAGCCGTAGAGATTCCATAGCCGTTATCTTCCACGCACAAGACCAGGGGAACCGGATTCATCCCCAGATAGGCTAGGGCTTCGTAGACTTCTCCCTCTTGGGTAGAAGCATCCCCTACCATAGTCAGGACTACTTCCCGTTGGGCACTCTGTTTCAGCGTTAAGGCCACCCCTACCCCATGCAAAACCGCAGAACCGACAGGGCTGGAAAAAGAAACTACCCGATGGGCTTTGTTCGAAAAATGAGAGGGCATCTGCCTACCGCCAGAGCCACTGTCTGCCTTGGCGTAGAAATCACAGAAAAGATCGATGGGGGTAAGCCCGCGCGCCAATAATAAAGGTTGGTCTCGGTAGTGAGGAAAAATCCAATCTTCAGGAGTAAGTAAATCGGGTAAGACTGCGAGCGATTCATGGCCTGTGCTGGAAAGCTGGAATGCGCCCTTCCCCTGGTGAATAAGGCTCTCTTCCTTTTTATCCATAAACCGAGAAGTGACCATCAGCCGCAGCCATCGCCTAGCTTGGGCCTGAGTCGGAAGAAGAGAAGGGAGCTCAGTCATATTTAATACGCTACCATCCTTCAGGGGCACAGATAGTACGTTCTCAAAGACGCACCACTAAAGAACGCAGTGCCTACGTTCCGATGCCTCTAGAGGGCCACACCTTATATATGTTGTACAGCCGAAATCGAGATGCCGGTACTAAAGTCGGATATTTGCCAGAATTTCGCTGGCTCCTTGGTCCTTAAGTGATTCGGCGAGTGCTCGGCCCAGAGCTTCTGGATCTGAAGCTAGACCTTGTTTTGTGTCACGAATTAGAGTCTTTCCATCTAAACTCGCGACCATGCCTTCGAGGGTAAGGGTTTCGCCTGCTAACGAAGTGGAGACCCCAATCGGAACCTGACAACCCCCTTCCAAGCTTCTGAGCATGGCCCTTTCGGCGCGGCAGCACACTTCGCTGGAACGATGGTTGAGGACCTGCAAAAGTTCGATCAAAGGCTGGTCTACGGCTCGACATTCGATGCCCAGAGCGCCTTGACCCACCGCATGAAGAGAGATATCCCCAGGAATCACTTGGTCGATACGGTCTGCCCAGCCTAGTCGCTGTAAACCAGCGACGGCCAAAACAATACCATCGAATTCCCCCGCATCCAGTTTGCGTAACCGGGTATTCAGGTTCCCCCGGATATCTTTAAAAACCAAATGGGGATAGTGATGGCGCAGTTGGGCCAGTCGGCGCAGGGAAGAAGTGCCAAGCACCGTACCCTTTGTCAAGGTGTCTAAGGTCTGTCCTTTGTGCTTGCTGTGCAGGACCAGAGCATCGGCTGGATTTTCCCGTTCTGTAACGACGGCTAAGGTGAGTCCTTCCGGTAATTCCGTAGGCAAATCTTTGAGGGAGTGCACGGCAAAATCCGTGGTGCCTTCTAGCATGCTGACTTCTAATTCTTTGGTAAATAAGCCCTTATCGCCAATTTTGGCAAGGGCAACGTCTAAAATCTTGTCCCCCTGAGTTTTCAGTTCCATTAAGGGGAATTCGTAGTCAGGATAAATTTTCTGGAGTTCTCCCCGGACCCAATGAGACTGGACGAGGGCGAGTTGAGAATCTCGTGAACCGATGCGTATTGCGGTGGACACCACATGCTCCCAGGGAGCTACCCTTTATTTGAGTTATCTGCGCTCCCTATCGTACCGCGTTTGGCTCTGGGATGCGCCAGCTCGTAGACCTTGCGTAGTCGCTGGGGGGAAAGATGGGTGTATACCTGGGTGGTGGCAATGGTGCTATGACCCAAAAGTTCTTGGACTACCCTCAGGTCTGCGCCGCCTTCCAAGAGGTGGGTGGCAAAACTATGCCGTAGGGTATGGGGAGAAATACTAAATCCGAGGACCTCTTGGCTTAAAGTCTGGAGCCTTTGTTGGAGGGCACGGGCGGTGAGGCGTTTCCCGTCTTTAGCGTTGAGAAAAAGCGCCTGTTCCTTGAGGGTTTTGACGAGTTCAGGCCGACCGAGCCAGAGATAGGTCTCCAGGGCTTGCCTCGCCGGACCATCGAGTAGGGCAATCCGTTCTTTATTCCCTTTGCCGGTGACACGCACTTCTCCCTGTTTGAGGTTTAGCTTATCCAGATCAATCCCGATCAGTTCTGATACCCGCAGTCCTGTGGCATAGAGGGTATGGGCCCAAGCCCGGTCTCTAAGCGTGATAGGGTCATCTCCTGCCAGTGCGGTTAGCAACTGTTGGGTTTGGATTTGGTCTAAAACTTTGGGCAAAGTCCGGCCTTTCTTGGGTCCATGTAATTCTTCGGTGGGATTGCTGATGCGGTATTCTTCCCGGACCAAAAACCGATAAAAAGACCGCAGCGCCGCCATTTTTCGATTGCGCGTGCTTATTTTATAATCTTGTCGGGCCAGGTTTGCAAGATACCCTCGCACTGCTCGGGTGTCCACTTCCAATACGGAAGGTGCGTCCAAATGGGCTATGAACTGTTCCAAGTCACGACGGTACGCCTCACGGGTATGGGAAGAAAAATTTCGTTCGACGGCTAGATAGCTTAAGAACTGCTCTAACAGAGGTGTAGATTGATGTGCCCCGATACTTTGACTGGTCTCAGAAGCATCACGAGGGAGAGGGTTACTCATTTTTCAGGCCATTCATCCTTGAGTTTTGAGTACGCAGACGGCGGAACGTCTTAGCTGTAGAGTATATCGCCAGCCAACCATCCATCCAGGATTTGGAATATAGTCATTCTCATTCGAGTGAAATACAGGTCGGGGTTTCTCGGCTGCGCCTGCCGGACACGGCTCTGCTCAACCCAGACGGAAGGGATATTTGCTATATCGATAGGGAAAAGTAGATACTAAAAGTACAGGTTTCGAGTACATTCGCGATGCTAGCTCATCAAACTAACTCTCCAACAGAGGTCAGGAAGCATTTTTTTGAATTGCTGGAGAAAGTGACGAGTGATCGTCAGCTTGTGGTTATCAAGCGCAAAGACAAAGAGAATGTAGTGCTTATTGCTGAGTCGGACCTGTCAAGTTTGATGGAAACGGCTTACCTGCTGAAGTCTCCCCAAAATGCCCAGCATCTTTTGGCAGCGATTGAACGCTCTAAGGCTAGAGATGAGAAACCAATAGAGTCTAAGACTACGGAACAAGCCATTAATGAATTGAAGCAGGAGTTAGGTCTTGGCAAAGAAGAAGGGAACGCCTCAGTCTCAACCGAATCCTGAGCCGTTTGTTCAACGGACTGCTGTCTTTGACGATGAGTTTCGAGAAAATCTCGGTTGGTGGTACAAAACGGACCTAACGAAAATTGATAAGATCTTTGATCTAGTCACTGATGTGATGAGCCATCCATTTGAAGGACTGGGCAAACCAGAACCGCTTAAGCATTTAGAGGCTGATATCTGGTCTCGGAGAATCGATCTGGAGCATCGGCTAGTTTATCGGGTTAAACATAACCGAATCGACTTTCTAGCCTGTCGATATCATTATTAGAGTCTAATATAGAAGCCTAACCAACTAAAATCTAAGCTTGGCGCTCAGGTGCAAACAGCTCAATGTCGTCCATCGGGTAGTGCTTGCGATTTGCCGTCCATAGGGGACAGCGATGCTGACGGGCAGTGGCGGCAAGCAAATAATCTTCTAGGGAAATGCTCTGAAACGCCTTTCGATAGCGGTTGGCATAATTTCCAGCGATACGGGCAACTTCTCCATCCAAAGTAAGAGGCTGGCACAATCCAAAGAAGGCTTCAATCTGACGATGTTCGCGCTTGAATGCCCCTGCATAGAGTTCAGCTATCACAATCGGTGACAGCAAAAATGTCGTGCCATATTCCTTCAGTTCCACAAAGCGATCAACCGTATCGGGGTGTTTCTTCATCAAGTAAATGACTACATCAGTATCCAGCAACAAACGCTCAGGCATTTTTATCTTGCTCATGCCTGAGTATCCGACTGGTATCACGTAGCGATCTCACGTATTGCTCTGGGTCGCAGTCCGCAAAACTTTCTAGCGGTGCTATTTCGTCAAAAAACTGGCGGACATCACTGGTTGAGGATTCACGCTGAAGTTCTTTTTCCACTGCACGACGGATCAACTCAGTCATGCTTAGTCCATTTGCTCTAGAGCGCACCTTAAGCCGCTCGTGAAGGTCATCCGGTAGATAAATTTGTGTTCGATGCATTGCTATATTGCTCATGCTGTATAAAATTATACATCATGAGTCCTTCGCTTGAGCGTGCAAGCCAGCCTACGACAAAGAATCATTTGAATAAGCGCAAGGACAGAGGGGGAAAAAGTATTCCCCTCTCCGTTCACGGAGAGGGGCTAGGGGAGAGGTTTCTCATGCATAGGCAATCGCTTCTAGGAGTCCATTCGCTTTATTAATAGTTTCCTGATATTCCATCTCGGGAACCGAATCGGCGACAATGCCTGCTCCAGCTTGGACACTCAACGCACCATCTTTGAGCAGCATGGTGCGGATCGTAATCGCTGTATTGAGCTGACCATCGAAACTATAGTAGCCATAGACACCACTGTAGGGCCCACGCTTGTGTGGTTCTAGTTCACAAATAATTTCCATCGCCCGGATTTTTGGGGCGCCGCTGACAGTACCTGCCGGAAAACAAGCCTGGAGCAAGTCCCATGCCGATTTCTTGGGGTCCAAGAGACCCGTCACATTCGAGGCAATGTGCATGACATGGGAGTAGCGCTCAATCTTCATCATTTCGTCGGTGTGGACGGAACCCCATCTGCATACTCTTCCCAAATCATTGCGGCCTAAGTCCACTAGCATCACGTGCTCTGCCGTTTCTTTGGGATCCGCGAGGAGGTCTTTTTCTAGAGCCAAATCTTCCTCAGGGGTGACCCCTCGTTTACGGGTTCCGGCGATCGGTCGCAGGGTCGCTACCTTCTCATCCCCAATTTGGTCCAACTTGACCATGATTTCCGGGCTAGAGCCAATCATCTGGAAGGTTCCAAAGTTGAAATAGGCCATGTAGGGGGAAGGATTAACCACCCGCAAGGAACGATAGAGGGCAAAGGGGTCGCCTTTATATTCGGTAGTCAGTCTTTGCGAAAGGACGACCTGAAAGATATCTCCAGCTTTGATATAGGCCTTAGATTTTTCTACAGCCTGTAAGAAATCTTCTTTGTCAAAAGAGGACTGGTAGACCACAGGCTCTTTCCCCCGTTTCCAATCTAGAATCGGGGGCTCAGGCTGCATGGGGGTACTCAGACGTTCCACTAAGCTGTCTACTCTGGTAGCGGCTTCATCGTAGGCTGTTTGCAAATCCGGGTGCTTTTGTAAATCGGCATAGGCAATCGCCCAAATTTTGCGCTTTACCTGGTCAAAAACGAGAAGACTGTCCACCTGCAGCCACTGACCATCCGGTAGGTCCTGGCAGTCTACGGGATGAACGGGCACCCTCGGTTCGATCCAAGACACCAATTCATAACCCCAAAATCCGAATAGTCCCCCAAGTCCAGGAGGTAAGGCAGGCAGATGAACGGGTTTATAGGGCTCTAGGCATTGGCCGAGCACCGTAAAGGGGTTACCCGTAAACGTCGTACTCGTCCCGTCGCGAAATTGCTGGACGGTTTGGGCTCCTCGAGTTGTCAATGTCCAGAGTGGGTCACAGCCCAAAAGAGAGTAGCGGCCTACTTTTTCGCCGCCTTCTACGGATTCCAAGAGAAAACTATACTGCGCCTGACGACATACCCGATACCAAGCCGAGACAGGGGTTTGCAGGTCTGCTAACAGTTCCCGGTAGACCGGAATAAAGTTTCCCTGAGTCGCTAGGTGCCTGAATTCGTCAAAGGAGGGAGCAAGCATACAGATGTTTTGAGGATGGAGTCATTTTAAGTCACGACTCGATGTCCTCGGTCGCTAATCTTCCCATAAGCGCTTGCGTTCTCCTGCGGCCAAGCGTTGATGGGCATCTCTTAAAAGAGTAGGAATCGCAAGATTCACAGGGCAACGGGGTAGACAATCACCACAATCAGTACAACGATTGCCTTTCGTTCCCGGAAACCAGTGTCCTGCTTTCTCAAACATGTTGTAGCGATACTGTCCAAAGTCCATCATGTCCAAAGCAAGCGCTAAATTTCGCAGTCGGAGTACTTCCGGGATGTTGATATTTTCAGGACAGGGTAAACAGGCAAAACATTGCGCACAGAGGTCTGGTTTGAGTTCTACCAGAGCTTGCTCAATACGTTCCAAGGCTTGCTGTTCTTCTGGGGTGAGCGGCATCCCTTGGTCTGCTACGGTCCTATGCGCAGCGAATTCTTCGGGGGAAGCGGCGCCCAAAGACAGCGTGTGAATTCTCGGATCACTCAAGAGAACACGATGATTCAGCGCAAGCGGGGTAAACGGTTGACAGAGGGATTTTAGCTTTTCAGGCGGAGCATAAAGCTGTCCCCCTTTATCCGTGGGAGAAATGATAAATACGCCCATATCTTTTTCATAGGCCCGTTGAATAGCCGCAGCGTTGCGTTGATTGAAGTAGTAATAGTGCACATTCGCAAATTCAAATAAATCGGTTTCGATGAGGTCCAAAATCAGTTCTAAAGATCCATGGGTAGAAAAGCCCACATGCCGGATCACACCAGCATCGACGGCCTCTTGAACGGCAAGTATACAGCCATCTTTTTTCGTGACCAACGCAAGATGCTGAGGGGTATTTAAGCCATGGAGCGCCAAGTTATCGAGATAATCAGTCTTAAGACGAGTCAAAGAACGCTCAATGAGCTGAGCCATAGAATCCCGGTCCGCAGTGGGCGCAATCTTGGTCGTCAGATAGATAGGTTGGCGCGCAAGTCCTGCTTGAAAGGCTGCCCCTATGTACTCTTCGCTTTTGCCATAGCCTTTGGCCGTTTCCAGGTGATTGATGCCGAGTTCGACGGCTTTGAATACGGTCGCGACCGCATTTTCTTCACTTGAGAGAAACCGCATGCCTCCTAAGCTAAAAGCCGAGAGCATTTGTTCTGTTTTGCCAAAACGTCGATAGAGCATAGGTCTAGCTTAAGCAAGTTGAGCAAGCCTGTGGGAAGATCTACAGCAAAGACAGGCAGGAGGGAGCAGTGATGCGGGTATTGGTGATCGGGGGAACTCGCTTTGTGGGCGTCTATCTCACCCAAGAATTGGTGAGCGGTGGGCATGAAGTCGTGCTTTTTAACCGAGGAAATAAGCCTGCCCCCGTAGAAGGAATCACCCAAATCCACGGAGACCGCACCGACCCTGCGCAACTCAAAGAGAAGTTATCCGGTCAGCGTTTTGATGCCATTTTTGATAATAACGGTCGTGAACTGACCGATACCCAGCCTTTGGTAGAACTCTTCAAAGGGCAGATCCAGCAATTTATCTATATGAGTTCAGCGGGCGTGTATCTACCTACCGAACAACCTCCACACATCGAAGGAGATCCGGTTGACCCTAAGAGCCGCCATAAGGGTAAACATGAAACCGAACACTATCTAGAGGCAGAAGGAATCCCCTACACGTCTATCCGTCCGGTTTATATCTATGGTCCCCAGAACTACAACGACGTAGAAGCCTGGTTTTTTGACCGGATTGTACGGAACCGACCCATTCCTGTTCCTGGCAATGGGCAATTCCTGACGCAAATGGGCCATGTTAAAGATTTAGCGAAAGCGATGGTGGCAGCTCTTGGGAATGAAAAAGCGATTCGGCAAATTTATAACATCAGCGATATACGCGCCGTCAGTTTTGATGGCATGGCCCATCTCTGTGCAACGGCTGCCGGAAAATCTGCAGAAATCCTCCACTATGACGCCAAGCAGTTTTCTTTTGGCAAGCGCAAAGCTTTTCCCTTCCGCGAACAGCATTTCTTTGCTTCCGTAGACAAAGCAGTTCATCACTTAAATTGGTGTCCTGAATTTGACCTCTTGCGTGGCCTCAAAGATTCCTGGGAGAATGATTATATAAAGTCAGGAAGAGCCCAAAAAGAGATTGATTTCTCTACGGATGATGAGATTCTTCAATCGGTTAAAACATGAGGTTTAAGCATATTTCCTTGCTAATTAGATAGTTCCTGACTTGCTCTCAATCCACCTAATTAATCGAAAAACAATCCAACCTGGTAATCAACCTAAATGAGCAAGCTGAACTGCACGAATGTGACTATAAATTTCTTCATTTTCTTCCTGAGCTTGACGTAAATCGTATTGTGTTTGCAAGTTCAGCCAGAACTGAGCACTATTGCCGAAATAGCGCGATAGACGCAGAGCTGTATCTGCTGTAATGCTGCGTTTTTCAGACAAAATTTCGCTGATTCGTGTCTGAGCTACACCTATATCTTTGCTTAACCGATAGGGAGTAATATCCAGTGGCTCCAGAAATTCTAATCGTAGAATTTCGCCAGGATGAATGTTTGGCAGACGGTTGTTTTCCATGAAATTTTTCCTCAGTGGTAGTCTACAATTTCAACTTGATCCGCATTGTTTTCATCTGTCCAGACGAAGCAAATTCGCCCCTGACCATTGATGCGGATACTATATTGCCCCTTTCGATCACCGACCAATTTCTCTAATCGGTTTCCAGGTGGAGTGCGCAAATCATTAACTGATGTGGCAGCGTTAAGCAGGAGCAGCTTGCGTAGAGCAATCTTTTGGATGTCCGGTGGGTAATAACGAGATGTAAAGCCATCAAAGATAAGCCTTGTTTCGTCAGACTTGAAATTTACAATCACTCTATAATGCCATTGTACAACGTTACTATTGTCAAGCAGTAGTATTGGTTCTAATTTTGGTAATTAATTGAGCTAATTACAAACTTAACAATGGCAAATCGAGAGCTTGAAGATTGACAGAATCCACATTTTTAGAACAATTATCGAGTGTGATAGCTACAAGTTTGCCTTGGTCGTCATAATCCAGGATTACATCATCAGTAATTGCAGCGGTAGAAACAACGGGTTTACTGGTTAGCTCGATCGCCAATGTATCTGTTTCGGGAAAATATTGAATCTTCATTGTAGTTCCTCGCCTCGTTGTTGTCGTTTATAAAAGTTGCGGTCAAAAAAAGCGTTGTGAACTGTTTCCCCATCATCCAGTGTAATGACCCGTAAAACTCGACCCTCTGCTTCTTCAATATTACCCCAGGAAGAAATGCGATTGTTAGACTGTATTTCTCGCTTAACCGGATTAGCTAGCACACGCTCTATCCACTCTCTCTGCACTTCAGGATGCTTCTGAGAAGCAAACTCATTGAAATAGCTAGTGCTTTTCATAATTGATTTTTTACATCGGTATCCTTTGTATTTTTCTCCGCGGAGCGTTTGTCCTGCCCAATCTCCCTTAAGCCAATCATAGTGCGTAATCCAGCTTACTCCGCTTGACTGTTTTGCTCTAACCAACCTTCAATTTCACTCACCAACCATTCCTGTTCAAAGGGATTTAACCCAAAGGCAAAGGGATACTGTTTTGTAGTGCTTCTGAGCGCACAGTAGTATACATCCCGGTCATTGACTTTGAAATTGGACTGGATTCTTGCGCCTGTCAGAGCTTTAGTTTTTCCAGTTACCCGATAGGTCAATAAGCCTTTGATGCCCCAGATAATTTCATAGGCATAGTGGTCTATATGAATTTTGGTCCGGCCCAGAATCGGCCAGAGAGATGTGCCCAAGAGGAAGAGGCCAACTGCCCAGAAGGGTAGGGAGAAGAGGGCAAAGAGGAAAGAAGCACGAATCGCTAAACTCGACCAAACGAGAATAAAGGCCAGCCAGACTCCTGCAAAAACTAAGCCTGGTGCATCACGAAGATGGAAGGGTCGGCTGGGAATCTCGATATCTAACTGTTCAGGCGTACGTTCCAATTCAACAATGGTGCCTAAAGGCTTAACGGAACGTTTAATCTGGTCAGTTTTTGCCGTTTTCCCCGATGATAAGCTATTTTTCTTTTTCAGGAAGGTCAGCGCTTCCTCGGCATCCCGAAAACGTCGATCCAAGCTTGGCTCCACCATGCGCTCTAGCCATTGTTTTAAGGGTTGGCCCACCCGCACTCGATCTTGAAACTGGACTTTCAAATCTTTTTGAGGCAAGTCTGCTGGATTGGTCCCGGTCAGTAAAAACAACAATGTAGTTCCCAACCCATAGAGGTCCGAAGCCGGAACCGTCCTTCCGCCAAATTGCTCCGGAGGCATATAGCCATAGGTCCCCACCACGGTCATCGTTCGCCCAGAGCTTACTTCTGCTTGAACGGCCCCAAAATCCACCAGATAGACCTGGTTATCTTCACCCCAAATTAAGTTATTCGGCTTGATGTCCCGATGGATGACCGGAGGATTTTGACCATGTAAATAGACCAAAATTTCTAAAATACTGGTGGCCACTTTTTCTACTTCAGCGTCATCTAATCGCCAACCTCCACGGACTTTCTCGGCCAAGGAAATGCCCGGAATATAGTCCTGCACCAAACAAAAATAATTTCCTTCTGGCTGCTCTAGCCAAAAAGAATCTTGATAGCGGGGAATGCGGGGATGGGAAAGACTTTTTAAAGTTTGGGCTTCTCGTTCAAACAGCTTCAGGTCTTGCCATTCCATGCCCTGACCAAAATACAGGGCTTTCACCGTAACCTCTTTACCCGTAGCGTCGTCTACTGTAAGCCACGTCTGCTTTCCCCCATTGGCTCCCAGGCGTTTCTTGAGTTGGTAACGGTCTTGCAGCCGAGTAGCATCATGCAGAGGCACAGCTGATTTCCATCCTCTTGGCAACTATCTAATTTGTAGCTATTTAAAAGAGTACCCGCACTCCCCTAACGCTGCCCTCCGCTAACATCGCTTAGCCCTTAGACCGCAGTCCACGTATTTTACGTGTTAAGCTTATGTTCTCCGTCAGGAAAGCTCAACATGAAGCAAAACATTACACTCTCCATTGATGAGCAACTATTGCGCAAAGCTAAAGTTTTTGCAGCTCAGCGCGGCACAAGCATTAGTGGACTATTGGCTCAAGAACTACAGCACTTGATAGAGGCGCAGGAGGCTTACGAACAGTCCGAGAAAAAGGCTATCAGCCTACTCGACCAAAGATTCAGCCTAGGTGGACAAAAGATTACAGAGAGGAGCATGCTGCATGACCGACAAGGTCTTCGTTGACACGAACATTCTGCTCTATGCTCATGACCAAGAGACTGGACAAAAAGGAGAACAGGCCAATGGCATCCTGAGAACACTCTGGAAATCCAAACGAGGGCGACTAAGTACACAGGTGCTGCAAGAGTTTTACGTGAATGTCACAAAAAAAATTCGCCCTTCCCTAGGTCGAAGTCAAGCTCGCGAGATTATTCGCTCCTATGCAGTTTGGATTGAGGCAGCAACAACCGTTGATACCATTTTGCGCGCTTCCGAAATTAGCGAAATATGGCAAATTTCGTTTTGGGACAGTCTTATCCTTGCTTCTGCTGAAGAGGTAGGGGCCTCAGAATTATTCAGCGAAGATCTGAACAGTGGACAAATCATCGCTGGCGTAAAAGTAGTCAACCCTTTTGATCAAAGCTAATGTCTCTACGTATCTATGGCAACCGCGTTTTAAAAACCCTTCCGGGCAAGGCTACTCGCCCCACCCCCAGCCGGGTTAGAGAAGCGGTATTCAATATCTTGCAAGGCCAGATCGAGGACTGTCGCTGGCTGGATCTGTGCAGTGGCATGGGAACTATGGGGGCAGAAGCATTGGCCCGTGGGGCTGCTTTTGTTTTGGGCATTGAGCGAGAACGGGATGCAGTAAAAGTGATTGAGGAAAACTGGCTATCCTTTGGACCAGAGCGGTCCTTGGTAATCCGGTCTAAACTCCCAGATGCGCTCACTGTGGTGCAACGGAAGCAAGAACCTTTCGATATCATCTACTTCGATCCACCCTATCAGAGTGACCTTTATGAACTCGTAGTCCCCAAAATTGACCTTCTGGACCTCCTTCTACCCCAGGGAGTCCTTCTCTGTGAGCACCATAGGGGAAGGGTCTTGCCTAAAGTATGGGGTCGGTTCACGCGTGTAGACCATCGGACCTATGGGGAAATATGTCTCAGCTTCTATCAAGGTAATATATGAGTGTATCTGAAATAAAAACGGCATCGTGTATTCTCCTTCTGAGTACGAAACCCTTCAACACCAGTTACAGGAACGCCAGCAGTTAATCCAGCAGTTGGCACAAGAGCTTGTAGAGGCCAATGTCAAGATTCGTGCGCTAGAAACTGCACCGCAGCTTAACCAACGGCTAGGTAGCGGTACAGAATACGAAGAAACGCTCAATCAGCAAATACATTTACTGATCGAAGAGAACAGAATGCTCAGACAACAAATAAACATCCTGGAACAACGGATGGCAGAGATCCGCAAGGATCGGAGCGAAATGGAAAATGGCCAAGATACGCTTTTAACCAAGATGAATCAGTTGCGGGATGACAACCGTCGACTTGAACAATACGTGCAAGATTTACCGGAGCTCTATCGCAAGAAGTTTAAAGAGCGGATGGAAGTCTTGGAAACTCGTTTAATTGAGATGCAATCAGAGAATAGTAGGCTGAGCCTAGCCATCCTGGAAATGGCGACCCCATTGCCTGAAAATAGTACAGAAACCACTTATTTACCAGTCTTAGATGAGGGGATTCCCTCTTTCCCTGGAATACCAGAAACCAAGTGAGCCAAGGGATCAAAACTGAAGATACTCCTAGCCTCTTTCTTCAGATGAATTTGATTTTCCGACTGGCATAAGCACACATTTTTAGAAGGATCAGTCCTTCTCTAAAGTGAGCGATATTAGAACTTCCGTATTCTCGCTCCTGATAGCGAACTGGAACATCTAAAATTTTCAAATTAAGCTTGGCAGCTCCAAAAAGCAGATCAAAGTCACCGAACGGGTCAAAATCACCGAAATAGCTACGGCCTTCCACAATCCGCTCATAGTCCCTGCGCCATAAGACCTTAGTTCCACATAAGGTATCTTTAAAGGGCTGGTCTAAAAGATAGCTGAAGACTAAGCCAAAGAACTTATTGGCTACCGTGTTCAGCCAAGGCATTGCTTCGTAGGAGCGAGGATACACGAGACGAGAACCATTGGCAAATTCA
>JBAUTB010000232.1:0-2970 GCA_049582005.1 Gloeobacterales cyanobacterium
ACCTGTAGCAAAAGCTTTCTCCATTTCATCAATCCACAACACGCATGGGGCAATACTTTCAGCAATTCGTATGATGTTGCGGAAATTCCTTTCTGAATTACCCTCGCCCTGGCTGAATATTCTTGCCATTTCCAGGAATAGGCAAGGGATAGACCACTCATGGGAAACTGTCTTGGCAACCATGGACTTTCCTGAACCTGGGGGACCCACTAACAAGATTCCTTTAGGGGTGCTGTATTTTCACAACTTCGGCAGGGAATTCTCACCAACTTCGGCACCTAAATCTCAGTTAACTTCGGCAGGTGTGAATTCATAAAATAATCGTGCGTGAGATCGCAGGAATGAATTCGTCAATGATACAAATCGAAAAGATTTTGAGTGAAGATTTAAGCATTTTCGGGTTGCTCTTTGAGTTTGCTGGTCAGTTTTCGCATCGACTCCCCCTTCAACTGCAATCGAATGGAATCGTGGACGAGACGGTCGAGAATGGCATCAGCCAGAGTAGGGTCCTGGATCTGTTGATACCACTGGTTAACCGGCAATTGGGTGGCAAAGAGACAGGAGGCTTTGCGATAGCGCAGGTCCAGTAGGTCCAGCAAGTCCCTGGCTTCTTGAGGGAGCAGTGGGTCTCTGAGCCAGTCATCGAGAACCAGTAGACCAAAGGACGCTAATTGCCGTTGCAGTTTTGGGTAGGACCCATCGGCTTTAGCCAGTTTCAACTGCAGGAGCAGGTCAGCGCTTCTGAGATAACGGACAGTATGCCCCTGAGTACAGCAGTGGTTTGCCAGGACAGAAGAAAGAAAAGTCTTGCCAATCCCCGTGGGACCTACCAGGATCAAATTTAGTCCTTCCATGAGCCATTGGCCCTGAGCCAACTCCAGGAACTTTGACTTGAGCAGCCCCCGCGATACAGAAAAGTCAATATCGCTCAGACCCGCTATGGTAGACAATTGAGCTTGTCGCAGACGACGCTGCAACCGTTGCTGCTCCCGTCTGAAATGCTCCCGTTCCACTAGCAGTGAAAAGCGTTCGTCAAAATTCAGGTCCTGATAGGTGGGAGTTGCCTGTTGCTCACTCCAGGCTTCCAGCATTCCGCTCAGACGGAGCGCTTTGAGTTGTTCGATTGTGGATGGGTTCATGATAGTGACCTTTACTGATAGTATTGGGAGCCGCGCACATTAGCATGCTCAATCACAGCCGGAGGTTGCTCAGGTAAGGGCAGTGGCGTTTTATCTAGCTGGGTTTCGAGGATAGAACGCAGATGACGCAACCCGACCAGACCAAAGACATTAGCTCGGTGAGAGGCTGTTTCTAGCCGAGAAAACCCATACTGTTGGGCTAAGCGTTGCACCCCTTTGAGGGTGCGGAACGCTTGCTCTTCATGGGCTTTGCACTCAAAAATGGCCTCGACCTGAGCTTTCGTTTGGCAACCCACCTGTTCAGCCCACCCTAAGAAGCGTTCCTTGGACTGTTGCTTGTAGGCCCAGTGCTCCGGTGGCATGTGCTCCGGCAGGGTAGTGTGACGATAGGCAAGCCGGGAGCGTTCGTGGCAGGCAATCCGTTGATGGTCGTGGAAGATTTCAATCAGCTGTTCTGTTACTTTCACCTGTACTTGTTGGCTCACAAACCAGTGGGGGACTGAATAGTAGTGACGCTCAACTTCGATGTGGTAATCGGGACTGACTTTGGCCCGTTTCCACTGACCCAGGACCAGAGGCTGGCTGGGCAATGGCTTCAGGGCAGGTTTATCCACCTGCTCAAATAACTTCTGACGCGACAGGCCATAGCTCTCCATGAGGCGACCATTCAAAAGCTCCAATTTCTGGGCAATCGCCGCATTGAGTGTGCTAAAGCTGGTGAACTGTTCATGGCGTAGCGGTGCTAAAATCCGTCGTTCTACCTCCTGCACAGCCTTCTCCACCTTGGCTTTGTCGCGGGGTTTATTGGGACGCGCAGGCACAATGGCCACCCCATAATGCTCGGCAAACTCCTGGTAGCTCTGATTAATCCCGGGTTCGTAGCGACACGGGTCACTCACCCCCGATTTGAGGTTGTCTGGAACAATGCAATGGGGAACCCCGCCTAAGAAGGCCAGGGCTCGTTCGTGTGCTCCAATCCAGTGCATCAACTCCTGGCTGGGGGTCGCTTCGGCATAGGTGTAGTTACTCGCACCCAGACAGGCCACAAAGATTTGTGCTTTGACCCCCTCCCCCGTTTCTGGATGCAGCACGCTAACTGTTAAGCCACAGTAGTCCACAAACAGTTTCTCGCCACCCTTGTACACCTGTCGCATCGTCAACCGGTGCCGCATCCGCCACTGGCTGTAACGCCGACAAAAGGTACCGTAACTGCACTGCCATTCCTCTTTGTCCAACCCTTCCTGCCATAACAACACCAGCGTCACCCCTTTGCGTTGCAGTTCTACCTCAATCGGCGCAAAGTCAATTGAGGGGGTGGGTTGCGGCCCCTGCTGCTGCTTGCCCTTGCCTAAGAGTTCTTTCGCTTCACTGTCACTTAATTGGGCTAACTGGCCATAGCTCAGGTTCTTGGCTGTCGCCCGCCGAATATAATCTTGAACCGTTGAACGAGCAACAGCACAGCTTTGAGCAATGGCGCACTGGCTATAGCCCAACTCATGCAGCCGCAGAATTTCTCGGAATTTTGCCATGGGCACTAATCCTCCTTGTTGTTTTCGTTTCCCCATTCCTTGCACCTCGCTTCTCAAAACGAGGACAGTCTAAATGAGGGTGCCGAAGTTAACTGAGATTCAGGTGCCGAAGTTGGTGAGATTCAGGTGCCGAAGTTAACTGAGATTCACCTGCCGAAGTTGGTGAGATTTTGCAAGCATAGTAGGAATAGAAATCATCACTATTTTTTGGAACATATTCAAAAGTTTGAGGAGCATTGGACTGTTCATAATTAACTTGTCCTGATTCCTCAATAACAGCAGCAACCTCAAGGCTTAAGGCA
>JBAUTB010000233.1:0-3819 GCA_049582005.1 Gloeobacterales cyanobacterium
GGGATGTTTCTTAAAATCACGAACAGGACTGTCAAAGTCTTTTGGTCTACGTAAAGGAATATAGGTATGGAACTCGCATACCAAGCTGCATGTCTGATTCCAGTGCTTCCCCTAGTGGCAGCACTGATTATTGGTTTGGGAATTCTTTGTTTTAAAGCGTGGACGGCGCAACATCGTCTTTGGGCGGCTGGTTTAAGTATTGGCACGATTGCTCTTGCTTTTGCCCAGTCAACCATAATCTTTTTCACTTCTTTTTGGAGTGAGCGTGAGCCCTTCACTAAGCTTTTCACCTGGGCCCAGGCAGGAAATTTCACCATAGATGTTGGTTACACCGTAGATAACTTGGGAGCATTGATGCTCTTTGTCGTTACTGCCGTGGCCCTTCTGGTTATGGTTTATTCCCATGGCTATATGGAGCATGACCCCGGCTATGTCCGGTTTTTTGCTTATCTGAGCCTGTTTAGCTCTTCGATGTTGGGCTTGGTGCTTTCCCCTAATTTGATTCAGGTCTATATCTTTTGGGAGTTGGTGGGGATGTGCTCCTACCTCCTGATTGGTTTCTGGTTTTCTAAAAAAGCTGCTGCCGATGCTTGTCAGAAAGCATTCGTGACCAACCGAGTTGGGGACTTTGGCCTGCTTTTAGGTATTTTGGGACTATTTCTGGTCACGAAAAGTTTTGATTTCTCCATCATCGCCGAACGTCTAGAGCAACTATACGAAGTGGCGAGAGGAGCTTCTCCGGAAGGGATGGGGCTAGCAGCGGATGTGGTGAAGTTTGTTCAGGTTAATCCCCAGCTTGCCCTTGGCTTAGCTACGGTTGTCTGTCTGTTGGCTTTTATGGGACCGATGGCCAAATCCGCTCAATTCCCTCTGCATGTTTGGCTACCTGATGCCATGGAAGGTCCTACCCCGATCTCAGCCTTGATCCATGCGGCAACTATGGTAGCAGCTGGAGTCTTCCTCGTTGCCCGGATGTTTTCGATTTTTGAAGCGCTACCTATCGTGATGACCAGCATTGCCTGGATTGGGGGCCTTACGGGGGTCGTAGGAGCAACCATCGCCCTCACCCAAATGGACATCAAGAAAGGCTTGGCCTACTCCACTATTTCTCAGCTGGGCTACATGATTATGGCCATGGGCTTAGGTGCCTATACCGCAGCCTTATTCCACCTGATGACCCACGCATTCTTTAAGGCCATGCTCTTCTTGGGCTCTGGGTCTGTGATCCACTCCATGGAAGGCGTCTTGGGCCATGAGAATGCTAAAGAATCTCAGGATATGCGCTTGATGGGCGGTCTCAAGCAATATATGCCTGTTACCAGTAAGACGTTCCTGATCGGATGTCTGGCGATTTCTGGGATCTTCCCCTTCAGCGGTTTCTGGTCCAAAGATGCCATCCTGGGCGCTGCCTTTACCAAAGGCATTCTAGAAGGGTTTGAGCCCAGTGCAGCCGCTCTTTGGTTGATTGGTGTGATCACCGCCGGGATGACGGCTTTTTATATGTTCCGCATGTACTTCCTGACCTTCGAAGGGGAGTTCAGAGGGCAGAACGCCGAAGTTTTTGCCATGGTCAAAGCCGAGCTCTCTGTTGGACAGGATGATGAGGAAGAGGTGGACACTCATGCAGAACCTGCCTATGGTCCTGGGGCGATGGAAGTCACAGAACTTGAGCATGGTCAGCAGCATCATGACCATCACCATGCACCTCATGAATCTCCGTGGTCAATGACCATGCCCTTAGCTATCTTGGCGGTTCCTTCTATCTTTGCTGGTTTGATCGGCACGCCCTGGATGAATTGGTTTGGAAAAGCCATCCACGCTCCCGGTCAGGAAGAAGCCCATAAGGTTATTCTCTCTGAATTAGCAATAGTGGCTGGTTCGTCGACAGTGATTTCTCTTGCCGGAATTGCCCTCGCCTACTACCTCTATATCCTCAGACCGGAACTGCCTGGACAGATTGCTCAGTCCATCAAACCGCTCTATCAATTTTCCAAGCAGAAGTGGTACATGGATGACCTCTATGACTGGATCTTTGTACGGGGTTCGCGAGCACTGGCTCAAACCGCTCTGAACACGGATAAGAAGGTTATTGATGGAGCGGTCAATCTGTCCGGATTCGGCGCCATCCTCGCGGGAGAAGGACTGAAATACTTTGAATCGGGTCGAGCCCAGTTCTATGTATTGGTCTTCTTCGGGGCGATTATTCCCTTGGTTTTGCTGTTTGGTCTTTTGTGAGTATCTGTGCCTAATAAGAGGCGTGCACTATGTTTCCCTGGTTAAGCGTCATTATTCTCGTGCCCATCTTGGCTGCCTTAGTGGTTCCTTTTCTGCCGGAAAAGGACGGGGGCAAAACCATTAAATGGTTTTCTCTAGCCGTCGGGATTATCGATTTCATCCTGATTGTGGCAGCCTTCGTCACCAGCTATGACTACACCTCTAGCTCCATGCAGCTGGTGGAGCGTTATCCCTGGTTCACTCCCATTGGTCTAGAGTGGTCTGTAGGCGTAGATGGCTTGTCGATGCCTTTGGTACTCTTGACAGGCTTTATTACCACCCTAGCCATTGCCGCTTCCTGGCCCGTAACCCTGCGTCCCCGTTTCTTTTTCTTCCTGCTGCTGATTATGTACGGAGGGATGATTGGAGTCTTTGCAGTCCAAGATATGTTGTTGTTCTTCCTGTTCTGGGAACTGGAGCTAATTCCGGTCTATTTGCTTTTGGCTATTTGGGGCGGCTATGGCCGGATGTATGCTGCAACCAAGTTCATTCTCTACACGGCGATTGGATCAGTCTTCATCCTGGTGGTGGGCGTGGCGCTCTATCTCCAGACAGGCTCTCTGAATATGGTGGAAATTGCTGCAGCCAGCGGCAAGTTCAGCTTTAATTTCCAGTTGTTGTGCTTTGGCGGTCTCCTGATTGCCTATGCCGTGAAGCTACCGATTTTCCCGATGCACACCTGGTTACCCGATGCGCACGGAGAGGCTACAGCACCAGTACACATGCTTTTAGCTGGTATTTTGCTGAAAATGGGCGGTTATGCTCTAATGCGGATGAATGTCGGCTTCTTCCCTGAAGCGACGGAATGGTTTGCCCCGCTTCTGATTGGGCTTGGGGTCGTCAACATCATCTATGCAGCCCTAACCAGCTTCGCTCAGCGCAATCTAAAGCGGAAAATCGCTTATTCTTCCATCTCCCACATGGGTTTTGTCCTGATTGGGATTGGTTCGCTCACGGAAGTGGGTATGAATGGGGCCATGCTCCAGATGATCTCCCACGGTTTAATTGGTGCTTCTCTATTTTTTCTGGTAGGAGCGACCTATGACCGCACCCATACCCTCCAACTTCCGGAAATGGGCGGGATTGCGACCCGGATGCCCAAAATCTTTGCCATGTTCACCACCTGTTCCATGGCTTCCCTTGCTTTGCCAGGAATGAGTGGTTTTGTGGCAGAACTGATGGTCTTTGTGGGCATGTCCACCAGCTCAGCCTATACCTTTGAATTCAAAGCATTAGTGGTCGTGCTGGCAGCGATTGGGGTTATTCTCACCCCGATTTATCTGTTGAGCATGCTCCGGGAGATCTTCTATGGGAAGCTCAATCACGAAGTCGTTCATGAAGATGAATTGGTTGATGCCGAGCCCCGTGAGGTCTTTATCATTGCCTGTCTGTTGGTTCCGATCATCGGAATTGGGGTCTATCCAAAACTCACTACCGATATCTTCGACACGACGACGACAGCTCTTACCCGAACAACCGTGAAGCGAATTCAAACTGCTCAAAATCCACTGGGTATTTTATCGAAGGTCTACGCTCCCTCCTATA
>JBAUTB010000234.1:0-2531 GCA_049582005.1 Gloeobacterales cyanobacterium
ATACTTCGCGGCGCACCTTAAAAAGATGGACTACACCCTCTTTGAGTGGAAAGACCCATCTTCGCTAGGCATGGTGGACTATCTGCTGCAAACAGAAGGCGATCGCGCCAAGCCCGCCCTCAAACACCTCATCCGAACCAAGCTTCTTAAGCGTGCCGACAGCCTATTGCAGAAAACAGACCAAAATCCCTATCGGTTAGCGAACGATCGCTTCATCTGGGGTTCTAACAAAATGGCTGCGGAAGAAGGCATTACCCTCGCCTATGCCTACCAGCTCACTCGCAACCCGCGCTACTTAAATGCCGCCAGGGATCAAATCCACTTTATTTTGGGGCGAAATCCGTTTAACCAAACCTTTGTGAGCGGCGTTGGCACAAATCCCGTCAAGAACGTCAATCATCTTTTTGCACGGGCCAAAAATATCTATATTCCTGGCCTACTGGTGGGTGGCCCCAATGGCGGCGCACAGGACGGAATTGCACCCAAAAATCAGGGAGTTTTGAGCTATTTCGATAGTGCTAAATCCTATGCCACTAATGAATATGCGATCGACTACAACGCATCTTTTATCACGCTGATTGCCCTGAGCACTACCGCCATAAGTGATTGAACTGTCGATTCTTTCTATGGGTTGGGGCACTTTATACGTATATAAAGCTGAGACAAACAGCTAAACGTCCCCATGGAATTAAGTACCTCAAAGCCAAGAATTTTTATTTTCAGAAAAATAATTTAATTACTTTTCCACCGTCAGGACAGAAACATGGATATTCAGGAGTTCAAAAATCGGTTTAAAAATGGTGAAAAAAATTTTTCGGGCGCGAATTTAGTTGGTATCCATCTCAAAGATCTTGGCCTAGAAAAGCTAGATCTATCGGGTGCAAACCTCATGGGCGTTCAGTTCACGATGGTGAATTTATTCCAAGCAAATTTAGCCGAAGCCTCTTTAATTGCAACTCGTGCCGTGCAGTCCAAATTTAACGGAGCCAATTTCAGCAAAGCCGATTTGAGCGGTGCAGAGTTCATCAACACAATTCTCACCTTAGTGGTGCAGAAAAGTAAAATTTGACGAGAGAAAAATATAGAGGTCAGAGAAAGTCTTGAGCAGTGGAGATTTGAGAGCCTGATGTGTATGAGAGAGGCACGGTATGAGAAGCTCAAGATCCTAAACCAGAACACCCTCATGACCGCACCTCAACTCCATCGTCAACTGTATGAGCAACTGCGTCAATGGATCGTGCCCGAAGATCGCCGTCACCTTCAAGGGTATGCCGAAATCCTAGGAGCCATCTTACTGTCACAGAGTGGATGTCTCAGTCACTGGCTTCCCTATCTGGGCCATCGAGATTGTCAGGCACGGAGTCATTTAGAACGGCTGAGTTATTTCATTCACAATCGAGCCATTACAGCTGAGACCTTCTATGCTCCAATCATTCGTCATTTGCTCCAAGCCTGGTCTGGAGAAGCGATGACCCTGGTGATCGATACCAGTATGCTGTGGGACGAATACTGTTTGATAGAAGTCACCTTGGCCTGGGGAGGACGTTCGATTGTCTTAGCCCAAACGGTCTTAAAGCATGGGAGCGCCAGTGTTGCCTTTGAGGACTACCGTCCAGTTTTGACGATGGCTCAGGCTCTATTGCCCAACGATGTTCGAGTGACCCTTCTCGCCGACCGAGGCTTTGAACATGGAGAATTGATCCGGTGGCTAAGACGGCAGGGTTGGCATTGGGCGATTCGGGCCAAGTGTGACCTCCAAATTTCTCTGGCTAACGGACAACAGCACTCCGTTGCTCAGTTATTTCCTGACCCCGGACAGGCTCATTTATTTCATCAAGTTCGGGTGATGGGCGATATTGACTGCCATTTAGCCACCGCTCATTGGCCTGATGCAAAGGAACCGTGGGCTGTCCTCACTGACCTTGCGCCTTCGCTCCAAACCTTTGCCCTTTACGGTCAACGATTTGGGGGCATTGAACTTCATTTCAAGGATTACAAGTCTGCGGCGTTTGATGTATTACGTTCGCGTATTCGTGACCCTCAAGCGCTCACTTGTTTGATGATGTTGCTAGCGATGGCTCAATTGTTGGCGATTCATCTTGGTTTTTTTCTGGTTCATCTCGGGCAGCGTTCCCGTTTAGATTGGCATGCTCAAAGGGGTTTGAGCTTTTTACAGTTGGGGCTGCGTGAGCTTCAGCGTCTGTGCTACCAACATCTGGCCATTCCTGCCTTTCTGCCTTTCCCCTATTGCAATCCGCCTCCAGCTTCTGCTTCTCGTCGCAAAAGAGCGGCTTTGGACTCCCAGATTGAGTTCTCCCGTGTGACCGTATTTTTCTCTTGAGAAATTTTACTTTTCTGCACCACTAAGGGGCGGCTACTCAGACACGTTTGTTCCCTGGTTTTCCTGGAGCCAGCGTCAAACTATCATGTAAATATATAAGGTATCGACCAATACCAGGCATTGGAGCAGAGAAAGATGGTTCAGAAGTATTGTATCGATTAACTGCTTCTCCCAAAAGACCTCTCTTATA
>JBAUTB010000235.1:0-1777 GCA_049582005.1 Gloeobacterales cyanobacterium
GGCATCATCGTGGATGGAACCGTGGTCATGGTCGAGAATATCTATCGCCGTTTGGCAGAAGAGGGAGAAAATCTAGACCCGATTGACCGGGTGCAGTTGACGCTTGAAGCAGCTAAAGAAGTAGGGAAACCGATTATTTTTGCCACTTCCATCATTGTCGTGGCCTTCCTGCCCATTTTTGCCTTCGATGGGGTAGCTGGTAAACTTTTTCATCCCCTCGCTTTTACAATGACCTTCGCGCTTCTAGGAGCAGCCTTAGGAGCCGTAGCAATCATTCCCGTTTTTTGTTCTTTTATTCTGACGAGAAAGCCCCTCATTGAAAGGGAAAGCCCAGTCATCTACTGGGCTGAGAAGGCCTACCAGCCTTTGCTTCGGTTCAATCTGCGACAGCCTCAATGGATTCTGGGTTTCTCAACCTTGGCCTTCATCGCGGCAGTCTTCCTCTTTGGTCAGGTTGGCTCCGAGTTCCTGCCTAATCTAGACGAAGGCAATATTTGGCTGCGCGTTACTGTTCTGCCTACCAGTGTGTCCCTTGAAAAATCGGTACAGATAGCCCACTCCATCCGCACCAAGCTGGCTCGTTATGAAGAAGTCAAGAATGTTGTGTCTCAGACAGGCTCTCCTGACGATGGTACCGATGCCAATACTCCAAGCAACAATGAATTTCTGATTGACCTCAAACCCAGTGATGAATGGCGTAAGGAATGGAACGAGAACAAAGAAAAACTGGTCGAGGCTATGGACCATGACCTGCAGACCATTCCTGGCATTCAGACTACCTTTTCTCAATACATCCAAGACAATGTGGATGAAGCGATTGCTGGGGCCAAGGGTGAAGTGGCCGTCAAGCTCTATGGGCCAGACCTAAACGTTTTGCAAAAATTCGGGGACCAGATAGCAGGGATCATTACCAAAGTCCCTGGTATGGTGGATGTAGGCGATGACCAAATGTTGGGTCAACCCCAATATCAAATCGAAATTAACCGAGTGGAGGCGGACCGCTACGGAATCAATGTAGACACCCTCCAACAGATTATTGAGACAGCTATTGGCGGTAAAGTAGCGACTCAAATGGTGGAAGGTGAACGCAAATTCGATGTGGTAGTGCGCTTTAAACAACCCTATCGCAATCGTCCCGCTGCGCTGGAGGATATTTTGGGACCCACCGCAGGGCCCGATGGTAAGGGGGGTAGCGTTCCCTTAGCGGCCATAGCCCAAGTCAAGACGGCAGTGGGAGCGACCTCCATTCTCCGGTCTGACAATTCACGCCTGGTTACCATCAAAGCGAATGTACGGGAGCGAGACCTGGGCAGTGCCGTAGCAGATGCTCAAAAACGTATCGCTGAAGAAGTCAAGCTCCCAGCAGGCTACCATATGGTTTGGGGTGGACAGTACGAAAATCAACAACGAGCCAACAGCCGTCTAGCTGTAGTCATTCCCGTAACGGTCTTAGCCATATTCCTCTTGCTCTTCAGCAACTTTGGCAAGGTGGGGGAAGCGCTTCTGGTGATGACGGCCGTTCCCCTAGCTGCTATCGGTGGGGTGTTAGGCTTACTGATTACCCATACTTACTTCTCCGTTTCCGCCGGAGTTGGCTTTATTGCAGCAGCAGGGGTTTCCGTCCAAAACGGCGTCATTATTCTTTCTTACATTAAGCAGCTCCGCCAGGAAGGATTCCCTATAGGCAAGGCTGTTCTCCAAGGTTCCATAACGCGCCTGAGGCCCGTTTTGATGGCTGGAACCGTAGCCATCTTGGGGCTGATTCCTGCGGCTATCT
>JBAUTB010000236.1:0-1878 GCA_049582005.1 Gloeobacterales cyanobacterium
CATAACGCTTTGAGCCCATTTCAAAGCCTCTTCCTCAAACTGCCCTTATTTTTTTCTCATTAAGTATTGAACCTATACTTGCTATAAGTTAATGAGTTTAGGTTTCGAGACCATGCCTTACAAAAAAGGGGAAAATCCCAATCATCCATCCAAGGATTCCAAGATCCGGGTTGAACCCATCCGCGACAAGACGGCCATCAAACGTATCAAAAAATTCCTGCGGGACCATCCAAGAGATTTATGTCTGTTCACCCTTGGTATCAATACAGCCTTCCGCGCCAATGAACTACTTGCATTGACCGTGAACCAAGTAGAGCACCTGAGTCAAGGCGATGTCCTTGCGGTCAAGCAAGCCAAGACCCGCAAATACAGGCAGGTAACCTTGAATATGTCGGGGGTTGAGGCGATTCAGAGCTGGTTGACGATTGCAGGTTTACAGAGTGAGGATTACCTCTTCACGGGTCAACGGGGGGTCTTGACGGTCCCAACGGTGAGCTTCAAGGTCAAAACTTGGTGCGCCCACACAGGACTAAACGGAAATTACGGAAGCCATACCCTGAGAAAGACCTGGGGATATTGGCAACGCATGGAGAGAGGCACAGCAGTCCCCCTTTTGATGGAAGCTTTTGGCCATGCCACCCAGCAGCAAACGTTAGCCTATCTGGGGATTCAAGCCGATGAGATTGCCAAAATCTACGATATGGAACTGTAAGCAGGGCTACTCGCCCAAGCCTGGTGGTTGAAAATGTACGCATTAGAATACGCATTGTTTTCAAAGGTTTAGGGCACGCGCCAAAGAATTTGATTGTCTCAATTGCTGCAAGCTCTCTCCCCAAGGGGTTCGTGAGCATTATTCTTGCTGGGGCACTCTTAAAATACGGGGTCTTTCCGTTTTTTGAGACAGAAAACGGTCTTCAGAAATTCCGAGGGTTCCGGCTTCCAACCCCGAATAAAAATGGTCCTCTCTCGGTCATACCTCACATAGGAAGGAAAAAATCATTGATAATAGAAGCAAGTAAGAAAGTTGGAATTTCTGACCTATGACTCTTCCAGAAAACGCAACCAGTAAAATTGGTAAGAAAGGTGTTGTGGTGATTCCAGCACGGCTTCGGCGACGGTATGGACTAGAAGAGGGGTCGCTTGTGATCACGGAAGAAACACCGGAAGGGATTCTCATCCGTCCTGCGGTAGCCCTTCCTGTTGAGATTTATAGCCCTGAGCGTCGAGCCGAGTTTCTCCTGTCTACCGCAACCAATGAGAAAGAGTATCAAGCCGCACGGGCGGACGTGATTGATATGGGGCTAAATCCTGATGAAATTCAACACTATAGACCCTAAAGACAATGGAACGGGTTTTTCTTGATGCCAACGTACTATTCTCTGCTGCCTATAAAAGTACTCGGCTTAGAACCCTCTGGACAGTATCGGAAGTGGCTCTCTTTTCCTCCACTTATGCCGTCAGAGAAGCAGAACTAAACCTAGGCCAGTTTCGACCCGAAGCAGTTGTGGAGCTAAGAGAGCTACTTTTGGGGGTCACGATATCCAGCTTTGCCCAGTTACCGCCTTTACCTGCTGGTATTACCTTGGTTGAGAAAGATGCACCCATTCTCCAGGCTGCTATCAGGGTTCAGGCAACCCATCTTCTGACAGGAGACGTAAAACACTTCGGCCATCTGTTTAGGGTTGCCGTTCAAGGGGTGCTGATTCTCCCTCCCGCAGAATACCTAAAAGGAAAGGGATGAAGGGGGCATACAACTAATGCCATTCCCAAAGTCGTACTTAAACGTACTTTAATTTCCCTTTCGTCAAATGCCCCCAATAAGGCATTGAGACTGGCTTTTTGATACACACTAGGCATGAGACAAAGGAGGCTATACAC